>DATKEJ010000351.1:0-2652 GCA_035512315.1 Rhodothermales bacterium
CTGAAAGCGATCTATGACGTGTCAGGGTGGAGCGGCGTGCTGGGCGCCGAGCTCGAGCGGCTTCGATCTGAGGATCCGCGTGAAGGCTATTCGCCCTCCAGAGTCTACGCAGCCCAGCTCGCTGCTCAACTGGGTGAGAGCGACCGGGCATTTCAGTATCTGGAAGAGGCTCTGGAATATCGCTTGATCGGCGTCTCGCATCTCAAAGTGGACCCCTTGCTGTTCCCACTGCGCAAGGATCGACGGTACGGGGACCTCGTCAGACGTGCGGGGCTGTAGATACCCGCGGAAAAGTAGGGGCCAGGTCCGTAATTTCTACTTTGCGATAGAGGCGGAATTAGATATCCAGACCTGGCCCGTAGTGTTTGTTTCTACTTTTTCGCGAAGGCACCGACTGACTGAAGCTCTGATCCCCAAGACCCTGGACACCAAAGACCTGACCGGCTCGCGCTATGCACTGAGAATGTCACTCCTTGAAACCGAAGGTCCCCAACTTACGGTCGCCATGAAGGGCTGTGTCCGTTGCTGATGATCAGCCCTCGCGCGCTGCCGTCGGCCGCCACCCACTCGATCCCCCGGTGAGATCCGAACGCGATGACCTGCCCATCCGGTGACCAGACGGGGTTGATGAACCCGGCATCGTGCGACCACGTTGGGTGGACGAATCCGTTCGTGGCCAGCAGCCGGTTCGTATCCGATCCGTCCTCCTTCATCACGGCGATTACGACGGAGCTGCATGTGTTCCACGACCAGGAGGGACATTCGACGTGGGCGAGTCGCTGGCCGTCGGGCGACCAGGCCGGCTGATACTTCCCGGGATAGCCCAGCGAAAACCGCTCACTCAGATCCGTTCGCTGGGAGCCATCCGGCGCGACGACCCAGATATCCGAGACGAAATCGTACGCGTTCCAGTCGGAAGCGAATGCGATGCGCATTCCATCCGGGGACCAGCTCGGTCCGGACACGTAGGCCAGATCGCGCGTGATGTTGATCGGCACCGCGCCATCGTCATCGACCTTCATCGTGCAGATATCGAGATTGCCATTGCCAATCCGGCAGACGAAAGCAACCTCGGCAGCATCGGGCGACCAGGCCGGTGCGGATTCCACAATCGCCAGCGAAGGATGCTCCCGACTCGAAAGTTGCGTGACGTTCGAGCCGTCCGCATTCATGACACGCACGCTCGGCGTTCCATCGACTCGGATGAAGGCGATGCGCTGGCCATCGGGCGACCAGGCGGGCCAGCCATCCTGCGGACCATCGGACAACGGCGTCGCTTCACTGCCGTCGCTGTTCGCGATGAATATCCGCCCGTCCCTCACGAACGCGATCTCACCGCCTTGCGCTGGCGGTTCGAGGTGTACGCCGGGTGTCGTAGTGTAGACGCCTTCCTCGAACCCCGCCCTGATCATCGTTCCGCAATATGCCGCGGCGAAATACCCGTCCAACATGAAGTAACCGATCGCGTCCACACCGCAAATCGAACCTTCCGAGAATTCGTGGAAGTCGAGGAGAATCACGTCGCGCTCGTTGTAAGGGAGTCCTCCCACCCCCGCAGGGAGTCTCCATCTGCCGGTGTAGATCCTGGTCTCCGGCCCATTCAGGTCATGCAGTTCAAAACTGCCGTTATCTCTGATGATGTAGCGGGAGTGCCGCCCTGGCTCGCGATGAGGCGCTTCCCGCTCGAACGTTCGGGAAGCCGGCTGGAGCTGGATCGGAGGCGGGCGAACCGGGCGCCTGCGCGGGAATGGCTCCCGGTCAGCAAAATGGTATGGGAGCAGACGCTCCCGGACACCGTCTTGTGCCGCGACTTCCTGTTCGCCGGAACTCGCGGCGAGCCCCGAGTGATTCGCACCGCCGAGCGCCAGTCCCGAGACGGAAAGGACAAGCACGATGGTGAAGACAACGATAATGATCAGACGTCGCATTGGATCGCTCCTTTTATTCGGCTCGTTTCAAGTTGATAGCCCTCGTCCTCGGGTTCCGCACGATGACGAAATCACGTTCCACTGAAATCGGTACATGGGACCTCCCGTGGCCATGAAGGCCTTACGTTGTTGACGATTCGGGTCGTTTGGGCTCAGACCCGAAGAATGAAAAACTCGGTGCACCATTCGAAACGTTCCGGTTCCTGGAGTCCACTTGCACGAAGGCGAGAAATGAAGGAGAGAATTTTAAACACCTGTTTTCCATGTGCTGACTCATTGCCTTCTCTCCACCGCACGGTACGCCTCCGCTCCACGGAAGAGCCCTTTGCTTGATTCCGCGTAAGACCGGGGTGAAAAGGGACATGGTCTTGCGCAAAGGGCCCCCACCCATCTCCCTCGCTCGACGCTGGTCAGGGGAATCATCTCGGCGGTATTCCGACCATCGCCGCACGAAAACGTACATCTCTGAGTTCCGCACGCAGGCGGGCGTTACCGACTTTACGGCGTTTTCCGCTGAGAGTGACGACGCGCCGGGCGATCAGAAGCGCAGAGCGATGGAGGCCTGCACACTCCGCGGCGACTGATACGAATCCGGTCCGGTCGGCTGACCGAAGTCGGCGGAGCGGACGTAGTGAACCCCCTCGACCGGAGTCTCGGTGAAGGGATTGAAAGCAAGAAGGCCGGAGCTGGCGCCGCCGCCCTGGCGCGTCAGCACGGCCGTCTG
>DATKEJ010000352.1:0-16249 GCA_035512315.1 Rhodothermales bacterium
GCTGAACGACCCTGTCCGGTCGGAGAACGACGTCGGTCGGCGCGAGAAATACCTCACCGAGGCCGTGGGCATCGACCCAGTCGCTCATTTCTCGGAATAGCCTCCCGAGAACTCTCTGGTGGTTGATGGCGTGAGCGCCCGGTGACATATACAATACGCCGTCGATGATCTCGAAGCGTTCCATCGTCTCGCCGACGACCCTGTCGAGCTCGTCGTACGTCCAGTGGCGGTCGTCGAAGCGAAGGATTCTGTTCGTTCTGTTTCGGGCGGGGATCGTCGCGGTGTCCATACCTGATCCTCTCTGCTTAAATAGACACATTGGCAGGTGATGTTATCACCTCGCCAGGATCATTGTTCTGTTGAAGATACGTCCCGATACATCAAGCTTTACGAGGTAGAGCCCCGTCGAGAGGTCGGCGGCTTCGAAGATCGCCTGATGGGCTCCCGCGGGCTTACCGCCATCGACGAGGACTGCTACGCGGCGGCCGAGCATATCGAATACCTCGAGCCGCACGTGGGCCGTTTCGGGAAGCGAGTACGGCAGGATGGTGGTCGGATTGAAGGGGTTGGGATAATTCTGGTGGAGGGCGGCTCGCTTCGGCAGCTCCGGAGCATCCTCCTCTCCCGTGTAGACGGCGCCGAACGGAAGGCTGGGGAGATCGGGAACCGTGAACTCGACGTCCGTGCCTGTGATGAAGATCGCCGTCTCGTAGGGCGCAAGTGTGAGCGTGAAGCCGTCGAGCTCGTGGTCCGTGAAGCTCGAATCGGCTAGGAGGTGCGTGTACGACACCGGGCCGTCGGTCGTCGTCAAGAGGTGTGGTGTCGGGTCGATGGAAATCGTACGCGGGTCTCCTGCGAAATTGATGGCAACGACCGCGTTCTCGTCGACGTACGGGCGCACATACGCGTAGACGTTGTTCACCTTCATGAGCGTGAGAAGCTCCTGCGTCCAGAAGGCCGGAAAGCTCGTGCGTGCGTGCGCGAGGCGCTGATGAACCTCGGCGAATTCGCCGTTTCTCTCCGTCTGCCAGGAGACCGGCCGGCGCCGCTCGTCGCCGCCGACGTCGCCGAAGTTGACCTCCTGCCCCTGGTAGATCATCGGAATGCCCGTCGTGGTGAGCAGCATCCCCGTCAGAGGCAGGATGCGATCTGGATTCGTTCGGAGCGTTTTCGCGATGCGGGTCTCGTCGTGGTTCTCGAGAAACCGGAAGTACCGCGCGTTCGGTCCCGGCCAGAAATCGTTGTTGCGCGCGTAGAAGTCGTAGGTGGACACCGTACCGTACGTCCCTCTGATCCCGTTGAAGAAGAAACTCCAGTCGTAGCCGGCATCCATGCCGCCGACGACCCTGGTGCCCCGGTCGTCGTCGGCATAGTAGACCTCCGTGCCCGCGCCGGTGCCTTCGATCTCTCCGAGCATCCACGCGTCCGGCTTGATGCGCCGCATGAGATCCCGGAGGGGACGGCCGAACCGCTCGGGACCATACCGGCGCCATGGACCCCAGTACACGTCCATCCGCCAGCCGTCGACGTCGTATTCGCGTACCCAGTAGGCGAATACGTCAAGCAGGTGCGCCTGAAGGTCGTCGTCGTCCCAGTCCAGGTTCGCGAGGTCGCCAAATCCATCGTACTTGCGGTAGAGATTCCTCCCGCCTTCGGAATGCCAGATCTCGGCGAGATTCGGTCCCCGGTTGTCGAGGCCCCGGTTGTGGCTGCTCGGCGTGGTCTGCAGAAGATCGAAATAGGGCGAATCCTCCCCGAGGTCTCGAACGGACTCGACCCACGGATGGATGGGAGATACGTGATTCGGCGTGATGTCGAGAACGACCTTCAGCCCGAGCTCGTGGGCGCGCTCGACGAGGTCTCTTAAGTCCTCGTTCGTGCCAAGCTTCGGGTCGACGTTGTAGAAGTCGATAATGTTGTAGCCGCCGGACGTCTGGTCCATGATCTGATTGTGGAATATGGGCATGAACCAGAGCGTGTTGAAGCCCATCTCCGCGATGTAGTCGAGCTCCGCGCGGATCTCATCCAGGCGGCGGCCGGGAGATGCGAGGGTGCCGGAGGCCTCTGTGGGACCGAAGCTGAGCGGAAAGATCTCGTAGACGACGGCGCGGTTGATCCACGCGGCGGTCTCCTCATAGCGAAGGGTGCGAACGGTTCCGTCTTCCTCGACGACGATGCCGACGCTGAGGAAATCTTCGCTTCCGTCGAGCGCCGTCACTTCGACGTCGAAGTACAGCTCGCCCGGTCCGCTCGCCGTGCCGAAGACGGCGGACTGATCGAGATTATAGACGAGGGAACCGTCGAGCCCGACCGTACTTGCGGTGGAATCGAACGTCCAGATGACCTCCGCGAAGTCGTTGAAGGTCCGGGTGGGAACTGGAGAGAGGCCGATGCTGAAATCGCTGCCGGAACCGCTGACTTCGGCGGTAACGAGTGAATCGGCGAGCGGATGGGCGAGGCGGGTGATGAGGAGCGAGTCCGACGTGAACGTCGTACCGTCAACCTCCGCCTCCAGGACCACCACGTTCTCACCGCGCTGGAGAACCAGGTCGGCGCGCATGATGCCATCGCTCACCATAACCGCGGACTCCGCGCCATTTATTTGGAGCCTTGCGCCGGTGAGGTCCGGATCGATGGTACCGTCCTGTCGCGTGATGCTTCCTCGGACGGAAGCGTCATCGACATACGTTTCGTAATCGGGAGTTACCCACGAGACGGGCGGCTGGATCTCTCCCACCTCGAGGTCGAATTCGCGGCCGGATGAGTCTATCGCTGCTATTTTGAACTGCGCACCGCTCCTGATCGGCCGGTCGAGCACATATCTGAGAACGCCGTTCGCGGGGTTATAGAACGGGAGGCCGTCGTACGAGACGCCGTTGACCTCGAAGACGATCTCCGCGAAGCCGCTCGTGGAAAAGAGTCCCGCCGAGACGGCGGCTATGAGGCCATCGTCGTTCAGCTCGCGCGCCGGCTGGAATACCATGGGGTCGGTGATCGTCACCACCGAGTTATTGTTGTCCTGGGGATTCGTGCGGTCGTTGAGAGGGTCGGAGATCCACGAATTGCTGGATCCGTCGCCGTTGAGATGCAGGTGTATTTTGTACTGATAGGTTGTGCCGACGGTTAAGGGAATGGCGTAGATCCACTGGTTGAGGGAATCCACCTTCGCCATTGACGACACGGCCCCTACACTGATTCGGCCATTCGAGTTGGGACCCCAGTTGTTGAACTCGCCCGGAAGAAATGCTCGCACGAAACTGCCTTCCTCTACGTAACGAAACGTCACGTCGAGCGGCTGGGCACGAACGGTGGCCGCGAAGAGGAACAGAAGCGGAATCAGGCGGAAGAGATGCATAGGGACTTGCGGAGATGGTGGGGAAATTTCTTTATCGCCGAATGAGCAGGCCGACCGCCGCCGGGCCCGCTTCAGCCGTAATTCTGTACAGATAGAGTCCCGGCGCCAGGTCCCCGGTTGCAAGGACGAATTCATGCGAGCCGGTGGCGGCAAGAGGCCCATGCACGAGTCGCCCGAGCGCATCATATACGCGGAGCTCTACGAGCAGGGTCTTGTCCGTGACGTATTGAATGCGGGTCGAAGTGCCAAACGGATTTGGAAAGGCGCTAACCTTTGTTGAGGCGGCTGCCTCCTCGTCATGCGCGGCTACGTCGGACGCCGGCGCGAACGCATCGGCCGAAGCAAGCAGGTTGCCCTGAAAATTGAACAGCGCCAGGTTCTCCCACGGAGAGCCGAATCCAGGCACCGGAATGTGAGCGGGCTCCCAGTAGACGAGGCCCCGGCCTCTATCGTCGGGGGTATCCCGAATGATTGCAAACAAATCCTCCAGGAAGCTTTTCTGACCCTGAACCGTGGCCGGGTAGCCCGGATGCAGGTGCTCTTCGAGGCCAACGATATTGTTTTCGTTGTCGCCCCATTGCAGCGTCCAGGGATAAGCCGCCTCCACGATAACGATATCCTTCTGATAGCGTCGTGCCAGTCCCTTGAGGGTAGAGTCAACGGCGGTCAATCTGCCGTGCCACCACGGATAAAATGAAAGCCCGATGCCGTCGAAATCGACGCCCTGGGCAGTGAGATTATCGAAGAACCATTCACTGTCGAAGTATCGGCCGCCTCGGTCGATGTGGATCATCACCTCAATAGAGTCTCCGGCGGCACGAACGGCCTCGATACCCGCCTTCAGCAGCTCCGCAAATTGACTCCACTGGCCGTTGTAGTTGCCTCCGACGCGCCCGGT
This sequence comes from Rhodothermales bacterium, assembly GCA_035512315.1. GTDB lineage: Bacteria > Bacteroidota > Rhodothermia > Rhodothermales > DATKEJ01 > DATKEJ01. The sequence goes on from DATKEJ010000352.1 coordinate 4,254, forward strand.
ATTCCAGAGCATTCCGCTGGTGATCTCGTTGCCGACCTGGACCATGTCGGGCGAGGCGCCGGCCGCCTGGAATCTAGCTAGAACGTATCCGGTGTACGCCCGCACGCTGTCGCGCAGCGCTTCGAATTCTTTGCGCAGGCATTCGGGACGTGCGCTCGGCAGCAGTTGGTTGCAACTCGCATTCTGCCACGCCGCCGGTTTGAACTGCTTACTCGGATCGGCCCACGTATCCGAGTAATGAATGTCGAGCAGAAACCCCATCCCCGCGGCCTTGACCCGCTCGGCAAGCCGCACAGTGCGCTCGAGGCCGTTGTACCCCTCGGCCGGCGAGTGCCACAGTCGAAGCCGCACCCAGTTGACGCCGTGATTCTGAAGGATGACGAGCGCATCGCCCGCCACGCCTGCATCGCGAAACACGGCACCGTGCTCTTCCAGGCGGTCGAGATGGGAAACGTCGACGCCGCGGATGAACTCGCGCGGTGCCTGGGCGAGCGCGGTCGAGGAGCACAACATCAGAAAGAGTGCCGCGACGCAGCACTTTGTGACGGAGACGGAGAGGGAGAGAGATGAGCCTGCCTCGTTCATTGATCTCGATGCTCACCGGTGATCAGTCGAAAATCGAAGAGCGCCACGAGTTCACTCCCTATCTCGAGACCGTCGATGTCGGGATGCATTGGATTGATGAGATAATTGCTCTCCTGAGGCACCACGATGCTGGGGACTCGCAAGACGAGAGATCTACGCGAACGAATCCAGTCGTCACCGAAATCTTGTGAAACATGCGAATAGTGTCGCGAATCCTATCCTGAAGCAACGATGCGCCAGACCGTGATTTGAGCCACGTTACGTCCTGATCAGACCGGGATACCGTGCTCAATCTGACCTAATAGACGTTCAACCAGTGTAGCGCCCGGCTCCGATCTTGCCGTTTCAAGCGGGGTCTGTTCGCCAAGTGCAAAATTCGGCTCTTTCATCCACGCCTCTGCCTCTTCCTCGTTTCCAAGTACTTCCGCGGCGATCTCAGTAAGCCGCGCGACCCTGTAAGCCCGCTCTGATTCATCAGGTGGAAGGCGCTCCTCGTGTTTCCGACGCGTCAGCGTTCGGGGAGGGATTAGTACGAGATGAGCCAACTCGCTGTTTGATAAATCCAGGCGCCTCTGAATAGTATCCAGAACATGGACCGGCAACCCCTCAGAAACCCTCGTTGCGGCCGTCTTTAGGTCCCATGCAGAATAAATCTCTCCCACTTCTCCCGTTCGGTGTACGCCAGCACGCCGGTGCGAAACGGAGTAGGCTTCAGCGCCCTCTCGTACTCGTGCCTTCTTCGCGTCTCCCGGATCTTCTTTTCTTTTTTTCATATCGTGACGGCAAAGTGGCTGCTCGTGGAAGGCCATTTGGCTGCAATACGCTCCCACGAACTCTCTGTTCGAAGCAGACTCGATTCAGACTATGAACCGTGCGTCTTCAGCTCCTCTTCGATCCGTTCGAAGAGGAAGAGTTTGAGGAGAGATTGATATGGTACGTCTCGCTTGTTGGCCAGTACCTTGAGACTGTCGAGCATGTGTTCAGGAAGCCTCAGTGAAATAGTTTTTGTTGAAGGCTTCAGATTTGGAAAGTCATGCCTGCGTGCCTCAGACCAATCCACATATTCTGACGAGTCATGGGCGGCCCAGAATTCTCGCTCTTGCTCTTCGTTCTTGAATTTTGGAATTCGCTTTTTCATGGCGTTGTAACAGGTCTTAAGACAGAGCTAGCTGGTCGCAAAGAGTTGACGCTCTTTTCGATTCATGTCACGTGCTGAAATCACACGAATCAACTCGCCGCGAAATGTGAAAGCGATAAAAAGCCGGCGACCTGCGTCCGACTGTCCGAGTAAAAAAAACCGCTGTTCTCGTTCCGAGTGCTTCTCGTCGGCAATCGTGATCAACGGCCGGTTAAAAAACGCCTGCTCACATTCCGCCCTGGCTACTCGGTGTCGAGTCCAGTTCTTATCGGCATTACCCTCATCCCACTGAAAGCCTGTGGCTTTTGACAGGAGATCATATGTATCCATGGACTAATCGTATACGTCAGCAATATACACTCGGCGCGGGAGGTTTGATCCACCGAGGCCGAACGAGTCTTCCGATCAATCCTTGATAAGGATAAGGTGCTCGATCTCAAACCCATGCTTCTCATCGCGCGAAAGCTGCTCCCCGTCGAGGCCGAATTCCACGATCTGGAGGTCGTCGAGAGCAGGCATCTCCGAGGTCTTGTTTTCGAACCAGTACGGGAGGAAGATCGGATACGGTCGCGGCACGAGGGCGCGGGGACCCGCCGTCAGCTCATGAAGCGGAATCGCGACGTCCGACCAGGCTTCCGTGACCGGCACGGCTTTCGTCCAGGAGCTCCCGTCGGCGAAAATCAGCCCTACCGTCAGCTCGTGCGTGGCGGCTCCGGTGGCGCGGATACGAACGTTTAGTGCATCGAGGTCGGCGAGGTCCCGGCCGGCGAGATGATCGAGGACCTCCGCTTGCAGGGCGAAGTGATTCGGTCCGGCATCGAGGCTTTCCACGACGGCGCGAAGGGCCAGGGATCGCGGCTCGGAGCCCGCGACCATTTCCGCGCTGTAGCGCACGTAGCCCCATTGGTGTGGAAAGAGCAGCTCACTCCAGTCGCGCTGCGCGTCGAATAGCACGATCGAATCACTCGCCTCGACAGCCCGTGTTTTCCATCCCCCACTCCCAACGAAATCCCAGTCTTTCGGGGAGCCGGGGGTCCCGCCGGGAAACGTCAGCGAATCATCCAGTGCCACGTAGTATTCGATGAGCCCGGCGCGGACGAGGGCCGAAGGCAGAGCTACCTCGTAAACATAATCTGCGGTGGGCTCGGCCTCCACGCGCCAGAATCGGCCGTAGCCGGGCCTCCGTGCGTACAGCGCCACCTGCTGCGGCGTCCGCGGAGTCGCGACGGTAAACTTCAACGCGGCGCCCTCGAAAACCTCCGATGGCGGTGTGTGCACGACTACAGCGGGACTTTCTGATCGGCGAGGGACGTGAAACGCCGCCGGAGTAATAGCGGCGACCCTTTCAGTCGGACCAAGCAAGTAGATGCCGGGCTCCACAGCGAACCGGAAGCTGTCGGCCGTCATCTCGTGGTTGTTTCCTTCGTTGAGCGGCATCACCTGGAAAGAAGGTCCGAGGCCCGGCAGGCGTACCTCCAATGGATGCCTGCGCCAGATCAATCTCGAGACTTCCTGAGAAAGACTGACGGGGCCGAACGGATCGTGAAGCCAGAGGGCGTCCGGATAGACCTCAAGGCGCCACGCGTCGTCTTGCAGTTTGTCGAGGAAGTAGGCGCCCGTGCCTCCGTATTGCACGACGGGCGAATTTCCGACGCCGGCAACGTGCCGGAGAGAGGCGGGGGCTGGCGGACTGGTCGCGGTGGAGTTGGTGTAGTAGAATTTCTCCGGCGTCACCATTTCAGTGAGGTCGTCCTCGTAACTCACGCGGAACGGCCCGAAGGTCGAGTCTTCGGGATAACCGCCATACCGGCTGCCGCGCGGGAGCATCCGAAAGGCCTCGCCCGCAATCATCAGGCTGAGCGCCTTTCCGGGCGTGTAGAGCAGGTTCACGTAGTGCGTGCCGTACTCCGTGTTGCTGTAGGCGATCGCCATCGGGTCATAGGCGAACTGCGTGGCCCACTGCATTCCGGCTTCGCGGAAGCTCCGCGCCATGGCCGGATAGATGTACGAGCCCGGAATGTCGGCCGCGTCGAACTCGTAGACCATCCTCGCGAGCCGGTCGAAGCCTTCGATGCCGTCGCTCGGGATCGGGTAGTGATCTACGTGCGGCAGGTAGTTCGCGCGGAGAGCACTCCGGCGGACGAGTCCGGCAGGGTACCACTGGAAGGAAACGCCCTGGACGTCCGCGGCGGCCACCGCCCGGGCATGCTCCTCGCTCCAATTCTGGCTTACGTTGTAGAAGATGGGCTTGTCGAATCCAGTCGAGCGCACGGACTCCACGAGGCGGTTGATATAGGCGGTAGTCTGCCCCGGCGGCTCCGGGTGGGACGGCTCGTTGACCAGCTCGATGGCGATGATCGACGGATCGTTCTTGTACGCCAGCCCGGTTTCCGGATTGACGTGATTCAAGAACTGCGGGAAATACTTGACCTGAGCCTTCAGTGCTTCAGGATAGGAAGCGAGCTGGGACTTGGAGTACTTGTTCGAGAATCCGGGTGTGGGGGTATCCGGTTCGGGCCAACCGTTGCCCCACCAGGCGATCGGCGTGAGCAGGATCTTGATATCGCGCTCCTTCAGCCGCGCGATCAGATAGTCGAGGAGATGCAGGTGGTCATTTTCGAGGGGGTTTCCGAGGGAATCCGACACTTCCCGGTCCCAAACGTGGATTCGATAGGCGTCGAAACCGAGGCGCGCCATATGCGCTACGTCGGCATCGATGGCATGCTCATGTGAGATTCCGAGGCGCTCGTGTGCTCGGTAGGCGAATGCGAAAGGGGTGGAATAATTGACACCGAAGAGCGCCACTTCCTCGTCCGTCTCCGCCCATCTCATCACGCCGTCGGCGCCGACGGTGACCGGCTGTCCCCGAGCCCCGAACGGGCAAATCAGGACGAAGACGGCGAGTAAATAGCGCATGGCAGGGGTCTAAAGACCGCACCGCCTCCGGAGCCGGCTCTGAATGGAAAGCGGCGGCCCCGGAGGCTGGTACGGGATCTTAAGAAGATGCTAAGACGCCGGTTACTTGATCAGCGTCATCTTTCTCGTGAGAACGCGGTCGGCGGACTTTAACTGGTAGAAGTAGATGCCGCTGGCCAGGTTGCTTCCGTCGAAGGTCACCCGGTACGTAGCGGCCAGCTGCACTCCTTCCACGAGGGTCTCCACGAGACGGCCCGTCACGTCGTAGATGCCGATCGTGATGTGCTGCAGCTCATTGACGGTATACTCGAACGTCGTCGCCGGATTGAACGGATTCGGGTAGTTCTGGCTGAGGGAGATCCGCGTCGGGATTTCCCCGTCGACTTCTTCGACTCCCACGGCCGCCGGATTGCTTTCGAAGGGGAGATTGCCGGTCGGCTGGAACGTCTCCTGTGGGAAATCCCAGGTCGAAGGCCATGAGCCGTCCGTATTCGCCGCCACGAATCGTGTACGGCGGCGGCCGAGACCTGCCGTCGTACCACCGGCCTCGAGATTCCAACTGTTGTCGGTGCCGTAGGCATACTTATACTGAAGAGCCGCATATGTCGGACCTGTGACAGTGAGCGTTCCTTCGAAAACCATGTCTCCGTCCGGGTCCGTCAGCAAGACGGCATCCGGGATTGGCCGAAACTGCTCTTCCTGCAGCAGACCTTGCGTGAAAAGCCAGATCGGATCCTCCACTTGAATCGTAACCTGATGCGTGGCCGGATCGAACGGCTCCGCAGCATCGAGCGCTGGCGTCATATCTACCGCGAAGTCGACTTCCACCGCCGAGCCTTCAGGAAGGATATTGCCCGGCTGGATGTCATTGAAGCGTTGAATGCCCAGATCCTGAAAACCACGCGGATCGCCAGTAAACTCAAAGCTGCGGTCCGCCCCCGTCGTGGAGAGCGGCTCTTCCCAACCGCTCGGGACAACGTCGACGCCAAACTCCTCCATAAACGCGACGTCGTTGATTTCGAGGAAGAATTTGTAGCGCAATACCGTCTCCGGGAAGGAGGTCACCGGAATGAGCTGCTCGTAGACGGGCTCACCGGGCTGGCGGAAAAGGAGGCAGAGGTCGGGATTTTCGCAGTTCCAGCCATTGAATTCCCCGCGCACCTGCAGCGTGTCTCCGCGCGTGCGGTCGAATACGCCGATCTCCTCCAGAGGAGTCAGATCGACCGAGAAGATGACGGCCGATTCGCTGGGGGCAGCCGTCGAGGGAGTAGAATTCGAGAAATAGACCCAGTGAAGCGTCGTGTCGTTCGCCGGAACCGTGAACGTGCGGTCGGCGCTGCCTTCCCATCCGCTCGGCTCGACGAAGAACTTGTACGGCTGGGTCGTGCCCGCGGCGCTCTCGGGATAATATGCAATGCCTGAATAAAGGTGGTAGTCCGGCCTGCCGAACTGGTCCGATTCGGGGGAGAGCGTCATTTTGGTTACCCCCCAATCGAGCGGCCCCTGTCCGTTCAGGGGATCTCCGCGGAGACCCACAATCTGGTTCTCGTTCTCACGGTCGTATCCCGCCTGTCCAATGGCGAATTCAGTGGCCATAAATACGCGGAAAAGGACGCCTATGCTGTCTTCCTTTGACGCGAACGGGCTCCAGTCGTACGCCTTGTCCTCGCCATTTTCATAGTAGTGAAGCGGAAGCACGATGTCCCCCGTCCCGGCTGCGACCGCGTGATCGCCACCATCCTCCCATCCACCGACGCCGTCGTCCTCCAGGAGCTGCGCATAGAACTTGTATTTCAGCTCCTGATCGTCGGGAATCTGGAAGGAGATGTCCCAATAGTCGCCGCCGGCGTTGCTCGGCTTCAACGTTGTATTGTCGTTCCAGTCGATGACATTTCCGTCAGGCAGCGTGAACGGACCCTGCCCGGCCACGGCGCCGCGAACCTGGACTTCATCCGTCGTGCGCAGCGTATCCGGTGCCGTCGCCGTGTTCAGGCGCAGTGTGACGGTACGCTGCGCGTGCGCCGTCCCGGCAAATCCGGCAATGGCTAGCAGGACTACTAGCCATCGCCAGGGTGTCGTAGAGATTCTCATGTGAGTCCTCAGTTGGTTGTGGTGATAATCATTCGAGGCGGCTCCAAGACCGCGCTCTGTGTTGTTAAAACTGCACGGTAAAATTGAAGCGATTGACGCCCTCAAAATACTTCTGCGATTCGTAGGCGTAGTCGAAAGCCAGGTTGAGCGGACCGAACCGGTACTGCAATCCGCCGCCGACCGTCAGGGAACGGATTGCATCCTGCAGCAACAGCTCCGCATAACCTGCACGCAGCATCACGAGATCGCCCAGAAGACCGATCTCCGTGCCGACGTTTACGTATTGCTCACTGTTATTCGGGCTGAGCGCATCCACCGCCAGCGTGATGCGGCTGTTTTCGGTCTCGAATACTTCTCCCGCCAGCCCGATTCGCATCGTGAGCGGCATGTCGAACCGATCCGTCAGCATGGCGGCACGGTTGCTCTCGTTGTTGCCGCGGTTGTTCGGGTCGATGTCCACGATGACGAGCAGATCGTCGCCCGCCATGCGCATCTTGCTGCCGAAATTCGAGATGGCCGCGCCGAGACGGATGCCGCGGAACGGCGTCACGAACATCGTACCCACGTCGAGTGCCACGCCACTCGCTGCGGAGTTCCAGATTCGTTCATTCACGAACTTAACCGTGGCGCCGATCGCGAAACGGTCGGTGAGGCTGCGGCCGTAGGCGAGCGCGAAGGCGTAGGATGAGGCCCTGAACCGTTCGCCCGTCCCGTTCTGCTCCTCCACCGTCGTGACTTCCATCTCCGGACTCCGGAGGGCGGTCACGCCCAACCCGAAGGTTCCGGCATTGGTGGGGAGGACGACCGCTGCATAGCTGAACTCAATTTCAGCCAGCCACGTGGCGTATTCGGCCGTGAAGGCGCGTTGGCCCATCGAGGCCAGTCCGGATGGATTCCAGTAGATCGACGTCGCATCGTTGACCGAGGCGCTGTAGGCGTTGCCCATCGCCGTCGCCCGGGCGCCTACGGGTATCGAAAGGAATTCGGCGGCGGTCGTGCCGCGTTTCGTCACGCTTCGCGTTTCGTCGCTGAACTGAGCGGAGGCGGGGCGCGAGACTATCAGACTCGCCACCATCAGAGCCGCCGCACCGAGTTTTCTGAGGTTCATTGTCGTCACTTGATGATGGCGAAGGTGCCCGTCTTCTCACCGATTCCAGGAGCATCAACGTGGTAGAGGTACATTCCGTAGGATACCGTGAGGTTGTCGCTGCTCTGCAGGTCCCACTCTAGAGCTCCATTCATCAACTCCGCGGCCGTCATGGAGTCATTCGAGCCCTGGTTTAGAGAAAGCTCGCGAATGAGCCGGCCGCTGACAGAGAATATCCGGACGCTGGCCTGGGGCGGCAGATTGATGAATTTGATCACCCGCGGGCCCCGGCCGGTCGAGAACGGATTTTGCGTCTCGAACGTGTTCGTGGCGACGTAGGGATTCGGCACGACCTGGATTCGGCTGAGCAGCGAATCCGGATTCGACGCATCGACCCTCGGCGTCCTGGCGGTGAACTCGAAAACGTCCGAGGACAGGAACGGCTTTCTGGTGATGATCGTAGCCACGTCACCCTGATCGGGGTCCACTCGATCCGTGAACGTGAAGTTCAGACTGATCTGCCACGTGATGATCTTCTCGCCATTCGGGTCGCCCGTCTTGTTCTCGAAGATGATGATGCGGTCGCTTTCCCCCTTTGCCGGCTCTGCGCTGAAGCTGGCCGGCGTAGTAACACGGTCACCGACGAAGTCGGGCCCCGTCAGATCCCAGAACGCATATTCGAGCTCGACTCGGTTCACACCGCCCTGGCCGTCCTGATCGAGGCGAAACAGCCTCACGTTTGTCGGACGGGACGGGAGCGTTCTAAGTCGTGTAACTTGAAGCTCTCTGGACTGGCCTTCTCCCGCACCGACGATCTGCAATTCGTAGTCCGCGGCATTTCGAAACCCCTTCGTGAACCCGGCCGATAGATACGGGTCGAGCGCTACGGGATACACGCTCTCGTCATTCCACCCCGTCTGGGTCGTATTGGTCGTAATGCGTGGCTCACCGAAGAACAGCAGCCTGAAGCCCAGAGGCCTTCCGAAGTCGTCGAAGATGGGGAAATCGGCCCCTGGTCTGAAAGCATCCGAGTTCGAAACGATTGTCTCGTTCGCAGCCAGATCGATCAGGGAGAAATTTTTCGTCATGACGGTGTCCGGGGTGAAAATTCCGCCGAGAATAATCGTGTCCTGGAAGACGATTCGATACTGCCTGCCTTCCTCCAGCAATCGCGGATCGATAATCTCGAAACCGATGCGGCTGGAGGTGTTGCCCTGCACACGCGGGATGAATCCCTGAACGTTCTCCAACTCGCCGGCAACGTATCCGGATACGGGCGCTTCGGGAGTGACCACCACTACGTTCGGCCCGGTTTCAATGGAGCCGTCGGGTGCACGGCGTATTCGAATGGGCGTCTCGGTCGGCGAGATGTTCGCCTCTATCGACCCGAAATCATATGCCGTGACGGCATAGAAGTAACGGATGCCGTTGGTCACCGTCGTATCCACGAATACGTGCGCGAGTCCGTTAGCGTCCTCGCCCGGGTCCTGCCGGTCGTTTCCCAGGTAAAACTTGACGCCGTTCACGTCGATAGGATGGAATCCGCCGATGCCGTCAATCTTGTCGAACTGTGCGATGGGTTTTCTGTACGTGAGATTTCCAAACCCGTCGGTCACCACGAGGGCGTCGAGGAATGCCGGATCCGTCGCTCGGTAGACGCGATATCCTTCGAAGTCCTGCGAGGGCAATCCGAGCCCCTCCAGGAACTGATCCACGGATTCCTCCGCCACCGTATCCCAGTACAGCGTTACTCTTTCGTCTCCTGGTACGGCTGTTACACTCGGCGTATTGGGCGCCTGTGCAAACTGATAGTCTTCCGCATAGGCGTCAAAAGCGTTATCTCGGGCGGCCAGCGCCTCCTCTATGGTCTGGCCGAGCTGCACGGACAAAGAGTAGCGCTCGGTCTGACCGGCCTTGAGCGGGAAGACGCCGCTGGAGACCGTGAGGTCGGTGTCTCCGGCTTCCGGCCGCTCTGTATCGAAGTCCCCCGGCACCATGAATGTGTTATAGAGGAATCGATCGGACTGCGCGTTGAAGCTGAGCGAGTGGGCGGGAAAGACCTGCACGTTCGTGATACCGATCTGATCGGACTCCGAGACGTCCGTCACGTCGATGTTCTTCTCGCCCGGAAAATTCGTCCCCGCACCCGTCGTGGGGACGCCGTCTCCGTCGCCCGGATCGCCGGTGAAGGGGACGCCGTCGAGTCCGGTGTCGTCGCGGAAGACGTTCCAGTCGCCGTCGTTGTCGATGCCGTCGAAGCGGCTCTCGTCGATCATCTCGTCGATTCCCTCGTCGATTCCCTCGTCGATGGCGCCGTCGCCGTCGTTGTCGACGCCGTCCGCATAGCACTTGCCGAGATCTTCCGGGCCCACGTCGAACAGGATGATGTCGGTGCCGGGTACGCGGTAGCGGCGATACGGATCGGTTGCGGCGGCGTCGATGATCTCCTGCGTGATCGTGGGCGATCCCGGCTCGCTGAGATACGGGTAGGCCGCGGTCGGCTGTACGCAGGAGTCGTCGTTGTCGATGTTATCGGCGTAGGACAGGCCCAGATCGTCCTCCTCCACCCCGACGAGATGAATGATAGGGCGGCCGTTCAGTCCCGTGTGGATGGGATCATTCTCTGGACGCGGAGGCCACCTGTTCCACATGTCTCCGCTGGCCGCGGCGACCATGGCGGCCGTGACGACGGGCCCGCCCTGCTCCCCGTCCGAGTCGTTGTCGATGTAGTCGGCATAGCCGACGCCGACCTGATCATCGAAGGGTACGTGGGTCATATTTTCGTCGATGAGGCCGTTCAGGTTGTCGTCGATGCCGTTGGTGGGGTCCTCGCCGACGAGAAACGACTCGGGCACGACGGGACTCCCGCACTCGCCGATGCGGCAGTCCGGCTGACCGGTCGTGCCGTCGCCGTCGTTATCGATCCGGTCGACGGCGTTTCCGGGCGTCTCGAGGAACGCGAACGCAACCACGCCCACGGGGTCGGCTCCGAAGTTCTGATCGCCCCTCCCGTCGAGGTCGGTCATGAACGCGACGTCCTCGAGCAGGTCGAAATAGGGGATGTCGTCGCCGCAATCTCCGCCGACGCAGTCGGCCAGCCAGATCGAGACACCGACGCGTTCGAGGTCCTCCGTGCCGTCGTTCTTGATGGAGTAGATGAGGAAGACGACGTCATCGATCAGGACCTGGCTCCAGGACAGGATCCGACTTTCGATGATGAGGCCCAGGCCGTGCCGGTTCAGATCCGTGGAGTCGGGCTTGTAGGCGCTTCGGTAGCGATCGTACTGGTCGTCGCCCGCTTTAAAGAAGAACTCCTGATCGGCATTCTGGATGTCCTTTCCGAAAAAGCCGTTCCAGGAGCCCGACCATCCCGGGTCCACGGTATCCTCGACCTTGTCGGGCCAGAACGGCGGCCAGCTCGAGGTCTCGTCGGACTGGGCGATTCCGAAGGCGCTACCGGCGGGATTGACGTAGCCTTTGACAGGCTCTATCGTCCACGAGTTGCTCGCCCCCTCGGCGTTGTCCCGAAAGTCCGAGACGTTCACGATCCACATATCCTGGCCCGCCGTGGGCCCCACGTTGGCTTTGACCTGCGCCCCTACCCAGAGCTGCGTCAGCGCCACGTAGCGCCGGTTGGTGTTCTTGGGCCATTCGTACCAGAAGTCGGCCGGGCTCCCTGAATTGGCCGTTTGCATCCAGTTCGTGATGGTAGCCCGGATATTATTCCCGTCGATGTCGTCTCGCCTGCGTTCGAGAGGATCGATCCTCTCTTTGCTTGGGACGTGATCGCGGTCGATCTCCTGGGCGATCGCAGGACTCGCACAGAGTAGAAGCAGGAGTCCGCCAACGAGAAGTCGATTATTCACTAATGCCGTTTTCATCATCTGACTAAAACTTGATTTCGACTCCGAGATGCATCCGCCGCGGTTCCGAGTAGAATTCCGGCCTCACGAAGTAGCCGGGATCGGCGGATGCAAACGGCTGCACGAACGTGAGATCCGGCTCGCCCGTGTCGGAGAATACCGCGTTTGCATTGCGCGAATCGAGCAGATTGTAGACCTGCAGGAAAATGCGCGGCCTGAGCCCGGAGACGTTGATCTCGTAATGCGCGCTCAGGTCAACCTGAAAGCTCGACGGAATGCGACGAGAGTTCGTCGGGAATTCCGGCGGTACGCCCGA
>DATKEJ010000353.1:0-4779 GCA_035512315.1 Rhodothermales bacterium
ACGCCGTTGCCGTCATCGAGCTTCGTACGCACGTGACCACCCCCGGCTGAGCACTCCTCTTGAGCTCGTGCCGGAGGAATCGGGTTCTTGTGCTCAGCCGCCCCCTCGGGGAGGGGGACAGACGCCGTTTAGCATTTAGCGTTTCCAGTCTCGATCACTCTTCCAACTCGATGGGTTCGACGACGGGTGTTCCGTTCGTGGACGGCATCATTCCCAGGAAGCCGCGGACCTTTTGTTTGATTTCGGCCTGCTGATCCTCATTGTCACGAAGCCACTGTTTGGCGGCATCCCGACCCTGCCCTATCCTGATGTCGCCGTACGAGTACCAGGATCCACTCTTCTGGATGATATCGCCGGCCAGCGCCAGATCGATCAACTCCCCGAGTGCGGAAATTCCTTCCCCGTAGATAATGTCGAACTCAACATCCCGGAACGGCGGCGCGACCTTGTTCTTGACGACCTTGACTCGGGTCCGGTTGCCGACCACGTCGCTCCCTTCCTTAATTGCGCCGATACGTCTGATGTCGAGGCGAACGGACGAATAGAACTTCAGCGCGCGGCCGCCCGTAGTCGTCTCGGGATTACCGAACATCACGCCGATCTTCTCGCGAATCTGGTTGATGAAGATGAGGACTGTTCTCGTGCGGCTGATTACGCCGGTGAGCTTCCGGAGCGCCTGGCTCATGAGGCGTGCTTGAAGACCCATGTGGCTGTCGCCCATTTCGCCTTCGATTTCGGCTCTTGGAACGAGCGCTGCCACCGAGTCGATGACGACCACGTCCAGCGCGCCGCTTCGAATCAGCATGTCGCAAATCTCGAGCGCCTGTTCACCGGTATCCGGCTGTGAAACGACGAGATTCTCGATCTGGACGCCGAGCTGCGCGGCGTAACCGGCGTCGAACGCGTGCTCCGCATCGATGAAGGCGCACGTTCCGCCGGCTTTCTGGGCCTCGGCAATCACATGCGTTGCCAGCGTCGTCTTGCCGGAACTTTCAGGACCGTAGATCTCGATGATGCGTCCACGTGGAAGTCCACCGATGCCGAGTGCATGATCCAGGGCAAGTGATCCGGTCGAGATCGACGGGATAGCCGTCACGGGAGCGTCACCTAGCTTCATGATGGATCCTTTCCCAAACTGTTTTTCGATCTGCTTCAGCGCGAGATCGAGTGCGCGTTCCCGAGCAGCGTCGTTGCGGCTTCCATTTTCCGTTGCCATGCCCTTCAGCACCTACTGTTTGTGAACCGATACAGTGGAAAAAGCCGCTTGATTCGCGGCCACACCCATATAGACACACAAGGTCCCCGATTCATAACCTCGCGTTCAACACAAAATCGAAGATAAATACGTTACACACAAAATGCACATATAGTTATCCACAGTGCGAAAACGCTAAACGCTAAACGAGAAACGCTAAACGCGCGATCCCGTATGGTGCTCTTATCGTGCAAGGCGCATCGGTGCATGGTGCATAGTGAGTTCGTCGTCGAGACCGACCTCTACAAGAGTAACCTCCCCCGGCTTCCGCTCCGCCCGACTCCTCCAGGCGCATCGAGATCCACCAGTCGTCGCTTCAGCCGCCCCCTCCGGCGGGGGACCATGTCAGCGAGTGACGCCCGGGCTCTCCGTGCACCCTGCACCATGCACTTTGTACCCTGCACCTTGCACTCTTTGCACCCTGCACCCTGCACCTTGTACCATGCACCATTCAATCGTACTTCAGCACAAACCGTCGAACTAGATTCAGCGCCGCCGTGCTCGTAAGCATCTTGTTCAAGCTTCGATTTTCGGTAAGGTGAAGCTTGATAGCCAGTTCCTTGTCGGGGGTGCTCAGCCCCAGGTAAACTGTTCCGACCGGCTTGTCGGGTGTTCCGCCTCCGGGACCGGCAATTCCGGTTGCGGAAACGCCGATCTCCGCACCGAGTCGCTTCCGGCAACCGGCGGCCATTTCGACGGCAACCTCACTGCTTACGGCGCCGTGACGCTCGAGCGTCTCCTGAGAGACCCCGAGGAGGCTCATCTTCACGGAGTTGTCGTATGCGACCACGCAGCCTTTGAAGTAATCCGATGAGCCCGCCACGTCGGTAATGCGATCGGCGATCAGTCCTCCCGTACAACTCTCCGCAAGCGCCAGGGTCAGACCCGACTCGCGCAAGAGGCGGCCGAGGACGTCTTCCAAGACGTCGTCATCGAACCCATAGACAAGCGTACCGAGGCGCTGCGAGACGCCCTCGGAGACGGTGTCCAGGTGTTTTTTTGCCTCGGCTGCATCCTTACTGTCGACCGACACGCGCAGGCGGACACCTGACTTCGCGTCGGGCAGCAGAGCGAAGCGTACGTCGGGATGCCGGGTCTCGATCAGATCCTGCACGATCTCCTCGAGACGGTTCTCGGTGATTCCTGCCGTGAGGAACGTACGATGCAGTCGCTTCACTCCCAGTGACAACCTCCTTCCGATCTCGTCAGCGAACGTATCGACGATCGCCTTCATCTCGTACGGCACGCCGGGAAGAACCAGAAAGCCGCATCGGCGGACTCCTTCCCGAACAAAGAACAGTCCGGGCGCCGTGCCGACAGGATTCGAAAACGCCTCGAATCCTTCAGGTTTTGTTGCCATTGAGCGCCTCCCCGCCGTGAAAGGACGACCGCGCCGCTCGAAGCGAACTCGCAGTTCCTCTTCGACGACGGGGTCGATCACGAGGTCGACCCCCAGAAGAGCGGCGAGCGCCTTCTTCGTGACGTCGTCGTGCGTCGGACCCAGCCCACCCGTAATTACGACCAGATCGCTCGTTCCGATCGACGATTCGACAGCCGCCGATATGGCCTCCCGGTCATCTCCCACCGTGACGACCCGCCGCGTTCGGAATCCCAGCCGGTCGAGCCGATCGCCGAGCCAGGCCGCATTCGTATTGACGGTGCTTCCGAGAAGGAGCTCCTCGCCCACCGTCACGATTTCGGCAATCACCGGTCTTCCCTCCTCCGTTCAGACCAGCCGACCGGATCGGCCATCCATTCGTTCAGCGTGATTCGATCCGATTCGTTGAGACCGCCCGCCTCCTCGGCTGCCGCCATGAGATCGTCCAGGTGGACAATCGCGTGAAGCGGGATGCTCTCTCGCTCGAACGCCTCATCCGCCATAGGGAACCCGTACGAGAAGATCGCCACGACGGCCTCTACCCGCATTCCGGCACCCGAAGCCGCCATTGCCGCCCCCAGCGACGACCCCCCCGTCGAAACGAGATCCTCGACCACGACGATGCGACTTCCCGGCGTGGAAAAGCCCTCAATATGATTCTGCTTTCCATGCTGCTTGGCGCTCGCCCGAACGTATCCAAACGGCAGGCCGAGCCGCTCTGCGAGCACCGCTGCATGCGGAATCGCCCCTGTCGCCACACCGATGATCGCCTCAGGCTGCAGACGGAGATTCGCGAGCAGCTCATCGAAGGAACGCTCGATGAGGGCACGGACGTCAGGATAGGCGAGAGTCCTCCGGTTGTCGCAGTACATCGGAGCGAGAAGTCCGGATGCCCACGTGAACGGCTTCGACGGCGAAAACGACACCGCGCCGATGCCGACGAGACGCCGCGCTAACTTCTCAGCGTATTCGCTCAAGTGGACACAGGTTCGTTCGCAGGCTGTCGAAGAAAATACATGATGCCCGTGACGGCGGTCAGCAGAACAACGACCAGCAGGAAGAAATAGACGAAGTCGCTCTCCAGCGCATCCGAGGCGAACTGATTCAGGCCTCTCGCCTCGGGCGCGCGACGAACGACGAGGAGCCCAATCACGACGATGAGGAACGTCAACTGCGAAGCCGTCTTCGTCTTGGCGAGCGGAAGCGTCTTCAGCGGCCGATTTTTGTAGGAGGCGAAGATGCGAAGACCGGTGATGATTACGTCTCGAACGGCAATCACGATGACCGCCCACCATGGAACGACGGACGGAAGCAGGAACGGCAGCACGACAAAAGCACTCAGCACAAGCACTTTGTCGGCGAATGGATCGAGGTATCGGCCGAGCTCGCTGTCGGCGTCGAACCGGCGAGCAACCAGTCCGTCAAGCCAGTCGGAAACCGCGGCAAGCATGAAGACGCCAAGAGCAAGAAGCTGAGCCAGAAACGTATCGACGAGAATGAACATCAGAAACACCGGCGTGAGCAGGATGCGGGCGATCGTCAGTGAATTCGGCAGGTGTTTCATCGGATAACGGCCTCGTTGGTCCGGAATATAGTCGTCGAACGTCGAACGTCGAACGTCGAACGTCAAACGTCGAACGTCGAACGTCGCCGACTGACTTCTGGACTTCAGACGAGGCCTGCTCAAAGGCGCGACGTTCGACGTTCGACGTATGACATATTGTCCGATTCTCAAACTCGGCACTGTTGTTGTTTTATAGCCGGTTGACAGTCAAAGCTGACAATGCGGTTGCCGGGCGGCAAGTCCGGCAGTCGCAATGGCATGCGGGGCTGCCGATCAGATTTAGACAGAAAGAAACCATAGACTTTCACTCTACAGTTAGGACATGGGAAAGATTATTGGAATTGACCTTGGTACGACAAACTCGGTCGTGGCCGTGATGGAGGGAAACGAACCCGTCGTTATCCCCAACGCAGAAGGCGGGCGCACGACCCCTTCGGTTGTCGCGTACAAAAAGGACGGGGAACGGCTCGTCGGCGCCCCGGCCAAGCGCCAGGCAATCACCAACCCGACCAATACCGTGGCGTCCATCAAGCGATTCATGGGGCGCCGGTACGACGAGGTCGGCAGCGAGCTCAAGACGAT
>DATKEJ010000354.1:0-14607 GCA_035512315.1 Rhodothermales bacterium
CAGCCGAGTCAGCATCCGCCGGAGACTGGTGGCGCGCGGATCCATCGTCTTGTACACGCGGTGACCGAACCCCATGATGCGCTCCTTTCGACCAAGCTTGTCTCGGACATAGTCGCCCGCGTCGAGCCCGCTGCTCCTGATCTCGAGCAGCATCTTCATCACTTCGATATTGGCGCCGCCGTGCAATGGACCCTTGAGCGCCCCGATCGCGGCGACGACTCCCGAATACATGTCCGACAAGGTGGAGCCGACGACGCGGGCGGTGAACGTCGACGCGTTCAGTCCGTGGTCGGCATGCAGGACGAGGCACAGGTCGAAGGTTCGGACGGCCATTTCACCCGGCTGCTCCCCGTTCAGCATATACAGGAACTCCTCGGCAGCCGTGCCCTCGCGCCGGGGGGGTATCCAATCGAGCCCTTTCCTGATGCGATCGTAAGCAGCCAAGATCGTCGGAAGCTTCGCCGTCAGACGGATGGCCTTTCGATAGTTGGCCTCCGGGCCGCTGTCCTGGGCTTGCGGATCGAACAGCGCCAACGCCGAAGCACCCGTCCGAAGAACGGCGGAAGGCTCGGCGTCTTTCGGGACCGACCGAAGAAAGGCCATTATCTCGGAGGGGACGTCGCGCTCGTCCTGCAGCATCGTCGTAATTCCGGCGAGCTCGGCGCGATTGGGCAGGCGACCGTTCCAGAGGAGGAAGGCGGTCTCCTCGAACCCAACATGCTCGGCAAGGTCGTGGATGTGATATCCGCGGTAAACGAGATCACCCGCCTGGCCGTCGACGTACGACAGCTCTGACTCCAGCGCGACAACGTTCTCGAGCCCCTTGGCGACTATCGGGGCGGCGGATGCATCAACTTCCGGATTCGTCACGATGGACATCGATCTAGCTTGGAAATCTCTTGAGGGCGCGCCCGATCACAGGACGCATGAAGAAATGTTAACGACGAATCGAATGTTGAGGGTCCGACAAGGGATCGTGAATTCTGTATAAGGTGCGGTACAGGGTGGCAGGGTGGCAGGGTGCAAGGTGCAAAGGTGCAGGGTGCAAATGTGCAGGGTGCAAAGGTGCTTGACCCGGGATCCAGACGAAGTCTCATGTGCGCCGCTTCCTTGGGTCGGATGCACTATGCACTATGCCCCATGCACATTCTTCCGGGATCATTTCCCTTATCTACTCATTGAAGAATCAACGCGTAGAAGACGCGAAGAAGAGTTGCACATATTCTATGGCGAGCCCGCCCCGATCGCACCGCGTTGGCGGTGACAGACGGTCAACGAGCCGGCGCCGCCTGCGTTCTAAACATATACATCTAACATACTTAGAGCGGGAAACCGCTCCACCTGATCTTATGGGGCACGCACATGCAGGCGATGTCCCAAATTCTCAACCAACCTTCTGGTACGAAAGACTTGGGACATCTGCCGGTCTCTGATCGAAGCCCGAACCACACTCGGGACGAGTCCCACCGTTTCGTTGTAGAGTTGGCATGTCGGGGCGAAGCCCCCAGCGGAGGCTCCCACTTCCCAGTGAATCGGGAGATTACGTTATGAGAAAATGCCTGCCAGGATCACGTCGGAATGAGGAGGCTACCGTTTCCGGCGCGAAACTGTGACGGAAGACATGGGCTACCGGCGAAAACCGGGGCGCCCGACGTGAAGGGTGATCAGGTTGAAGCGAGCGTTCCGCGGGCAGCAACAGCATGTCCAAGGAAATAGTAATTCAAGCTACCAAGAAGGAGACGCGCATCGCCATCATCGAAGATGGCCAGCTTGCCGAACTCTACTTTGAAACGCCTGACAACACACGGACCATCGGGGATATCTACCTCGGTCGAGTTCGCAACGTGATGCCGAGCATCCAGGCCGCCTTCGTAAACGTCGGTCAGAAACAGGACGCCTTTCTCCACTTTTCAGACGTCGGAGAGACTCTCGAAGACCTTTTGAAGATGATCGGCGAGCAGCCGACTCTTGCAGACATAGAGGTCCATGTTCCGAGGGTCCATCGATCGCTTCGCGCCGACGGTGAGGAAGTGACGACCGACGAAGACGACCGCAAGGACAGGGGCGACAAGAAGGGAGCGAAGCGGAAAAAGGGCGGCGGTTCGGCGTTCATTCATCCGGCCCGTTATCTGCACAACGGGGCGCGTATCCTGGTGCAGATCGTCAAGGAACCCATCTCGACGAAAGGCAGCCGCGTTACGAGTCACGTTACGCTGGCGGGTCGGTTCCTCGTCCTCGTCCCATTCGGGGACTACGTCGCCGTCTCCAAGAAGATTTGGTCGGCGAGGGAGCGAAAGCGCTTGCAGACCGTCGGCAAGAGCCTGGTGCCAGACGGCTTCGGACTGATTATCAGGACCGTTGCCGCGGGGAAGGATTCCAAGACGCTTCATACCGACATGAGTCTTCTTGCCCAGAAGTGGCAGAAGCTTCAGGACAAGCTCAAGGATCAGGCGCAGCCGCCGAAGCTACTGCACCAGGACGTCTCGATGGTGTCGTCAGTGATCAGGGATCTCTTCACCGATGATTTCGATCGGGTGCTGATCGACGACCCCAGACTTTTCAGGAGCATTCAAACGTACATACGCGCCGTCGCGCCGCACCTGCTGCCGGCTATCCAGCAGCACGAGGGCGACCAGCCGATTTTCGAGAAAGTGAAGATAGACCGCTCTGTGGCGGAGGCGTTCTCGAGCCGCGTGGACCTGCCCTCGGGAGGGTATGTCATCATCGAGCATACGGAGGCTATGCACGTGATCGACGTGAACTCCGGACGAGCCGGCAAAGGCGAATCGCAGGAAGAGAACTCGCTGCGAGTCAACCTGGAGGCGGCGACCGTGGTTGCCCGCCAGCTTAGGCTCCGCGACCTTGGTGGAATCATTGTGGTTGACTTCATTGACCTCCGGGAAGAGAAGAATCGGAACAAGGTGACCAGTCGCCTGAAGCAGGCTTTCCGAAAGGACCGCGCCGTCACGAAGGTGTTGTCGATGAGCGACTTTGGGCTTGTGGAGATCACACGCCAGCGACTGCGTCCGAGTATTACCACCGACCAGGCGACGAGAGATGTCGAGCAAGCTTTGACGAATGGGTCGGCTCGAAGGAAGGAGGCCGAAGCGAAGCTCCGTGAGTCTAAACCCGAACCGGTACGCGAGCTGATGCCCGAGCGCCCACCCGAGGCGCCGGTCGACGTCCCCGTCAGCGTGCTCGTGCAGCGCGTGGAGAGCGAAGTTTTAAAGCTGAAGGAAACGAAGGACAAGCAGCACGCGACGCTCGCAGTCCATCCGTTCTTCGCGGCCTATCTCAGGAAAGGGGTCCCCAATTTGCTCGGAAGATGGCTCATGAAGCACCGCGTGCGAGTCAGGATCGAGATCGACGACAGCCTGCATCCTACCGAGTACAGCTGGCGCAAGTCAGCGCCGCGGGAAAAGGCCGTTACCCGGTGAGTCCGAGCGAACGCGTTTCTTCTCATGCATGCGGCTTAGCAAGTCATACCGACCAATCCCTGACTCATGAGCCGACTATTGCGCGCAGTCGTTCCGCCTTTCATGTTTCTCGTCCTGGCCGAGCCGGCCGCAGCCCAAATGTTCTCCTACGGGGGTTACGACGGGCCGGCGACCCAGGCGCTATCGGTCACGACCTACTTGATCGACTTCCGGTACGATGGCGACGGCGACCCGTTGAGGCGGCTTGACTGGGACGGCATGGCGTACGGCGTCACATTCGAACGCCGAAATATTGCTGTCTCCATCGTTTTTGGCAACTCCGAGAGCACAACCGGAGCTTTCACAGACAACTTGCGGATGGTCGATGCGACGCTCTCGGTTTGGGGCGACGTCGTTCGCAGCCGGGGGTCGACCGCGAGCGTGGGGCTTCCGATTGTGATTCACTCCGGGTTCCGATCAGTCGACGGTGATCTGGTAAGCGACCTCGATGAATCCTTCAGCTATACTGTTCTGGGTATCGGCACCGGCGCGACGTTTGAGGCCGAGGCAAGCCGGTCCATCCTGATTCAGGCGCATGCCTGGCCTGCGATCGCCATGGCGTTTCGGAGCTTCGAGGGCTTCGCAGGAAGCAGCACGCTCATCGAAGGAGACCTTCGAGTGCATTTTATGAACCTTTTCGGACGGTACGGATTGAGCGCAGCGTACGGATATCGCTGGCAGAAATGGAACACCAATGAGACGGGATTGACCGCGAATGACGACGGCGAGCTCTTCGACTACAAGTCCAACCAGCACATGCTCCGTTTGGGCCTAAACTGGTAAATTGACGCCCGAACCGAATTCGGAGTGCAAGTGAAACCGGAGCAGATGGTAGACGAGCTCGAGACCGTGCTGGCGAGGATGGGAATTCGCGTCAGGAAGGAGCGAGGTAATTTCAAAGGGGGCTGGTGCGTCATCAACGACGAGCGATGCCTGGTCATCAACAAGCGCCACACACCCGAGATCCAATTCACCATCGTCGCCGAGTGTATGCGAAGCCTCCCTCACGAATCGGTCTATTTGAGGCCCGGCGTTCGGGAGGCGCTGGAGGACCAGTGGACGAGACGACCGCTGGACGTTACCTCGGATTTCCAAGAGGATGGGTGATCCCGCGCCGCTTCGCGTGACCCTGCTGGGCACCGGGACGTCCACAGGCGTGCCGATTCCCGGCTGCCGATGCGAGGTCTGCACGTCGTCCGACCCGCGCGACAGCCGGCTCCGGTGTTCTTGTTACATCCAGACAGGCGGCATCAATATTCTTGTGGACGCGGGCCCCGACCTGCGCCGCCAGTGCCTCGACAACGATATCCGCGCGGTCGATGCGGTCCTCTTTACCCACGAGCACTTCGACCACGTCGCCGGGCTCGACGACTTGAGACCATTTCTGATCTGGAATCGAACGCCCCTTCCGTGCTACGCGAGCGAACATACCTGCGACGAGCTCTGCCGCCGGCATGACTACATCTTCGTTGATGGATCGTACCCCGGTGTCCCGAATCTTGATCTGCACAGGATCGATGGGCCCGTCGAAATCGTCAGCCGATACGAGGCGCCCGGATCGATCCGTGTCGAGCCCGTGCCCGCCCTTCACGGCGACCTGTCGATTCTGGGATTCAGGATCGGTCGATTCGCTTACATGACGGACGTCAGCCGTATCCCGGATGCTTCTTACGAAAGGCTCTCCGATCTGCAGGTGCTCGTCTTGAGTGCGCTTCGCAAGCAGCCGCATCCCACCCACTTCAGTTTCAGCGAAGCGGTGGAGGCGGCCGGGCGCATTGGCGCCGAAAACACGTATTTTGTTCACATGACGCACAACATCCTCCACGCGCGGGACGAGTCTCTCTTGCCCGAGGGCATCTCGCTGGCACATGACGGAATGATTCTGGAGATCAGCGCGTGAAAATCATGGTCCTCAACGGCCCCAATCTGAATCTCTTGGGAACGCGCCAAACCGACGTCTACGGCCAGGCTTCGCTCGCCGACGTGGAGGCCAGGTTGCGGGCTTCGTTTCCGGGCGTGTCGTTTAAATTCGTGCAGTCGAACCACGAAGGAGGGCTTGTAGACGCACTCCACGAGGCCGAGGCAGAGGCCATGGACGGCGTCGTGCTGAATGCGGCCGCCTACACTCACACCTCCATCGCCCTGCGCGACGCGATCGCCGCGATCAGTGTGCCGGTCGTCGAGGTGCACATATCCAACGTGCACAGCCGGGAGACTTTCCGAAGGCGATCGATGATCTCAAGCGTCTGCCGCGGCCAGGTCACCGGATTGGGGATCGCAGGATACCGACTGGCGGTGTCGTATTTCTCCGACGACTGGACGGCGTCGAGGACATGACCATTCGTCTCGAACATGGAGCTGGGGAACGGCCGACTCGCCGCACCTGCTGATGCTCGGCGCGCGCATTCGACAACTCGCCTCAGAAACCGCCGTCTACGGCGTTTCGTCGGTTTTCGGCCGCCTGATCAACTTCGCTCTCGTCCCGTTCTACACCAACGTACTTCCCATCGATCACTACGGCGTCGTGATCCTCGTGTACACGGCGTTCGTGTTTCTGAACATCCTGTACACGTACGGAATGGAGTCGTCGTACCTCCGGTACGCGTCAGGGTTGGAGGGAAGGTCGCGGATCAGTTCGACGTTCAGTTCCGCCGTGTGGTCACTCCTCGGGACGGGGGTGGCGGTCTCCGTGCTGCTTCTCGCATTTCGTGCGCAGACCGGGTGGATCATTGGAATCCAGGACAACTGGCTGGATCTGCTCTATTTCGCGGTGTTGATCCTGACCTTCGATGCGCTGGCGGTCATCCCGCTCGCGGAGCTGAGGCTCGCAAATCGTCCCTGGCGTTTCGCATCGGCCCGGCTGCTGCACATTGGCATCAACGTGATTCTGAACGTGTACTTAATCCTCGTCGCGGGGATGGGCGTTCGCGCCATTTTCCTGGCGAATCTGATTGCGTCGGGGACGGTGCTTCTGTTCCTCCTGCCGGAATTCGTCAGGTATCTTCGGCCCACATTCGACGCCGATCTCTGGAAGGGTCTCGTGCGATTCGGTATGCCGTTTGTGCCAGGAGGGCTCGCGTACGCGCTCTCGGAACGGGTCGGCCTGTTCTTCCTTGGAAAGATGACGCGCGAGCAGGTGCTCGGGATGTACGGGGACCACATCGATCGAAGCGCGCTTGCGGAGCAGGCGACGGCCGCCGTGGCAGCGGTCAAGGAAGCGCTCGTCAACCTGCCGCCTGATGAGCTCGCGCGGCACCTCGCCGTGGCGGAGAATCAGGTCTACGGCCAGTATGCGGTCAGCGTTTTCGGTACTGCCTACAAGCTCGCCATCTTCATGATGCTCGTATCGCAGATGTTTCGCTACGCCTGGCAGCCGTTCTTTCTCAGCCGTGCGGACGATCCCGATGCGAAGCCCCTCTTCTCGCGCATTTTCACCCTGTTCACGGCGCTGGGAATGTTCGTCTTCCTGACGGTGTCGTTCTTCAGTCATGAGTTGGTCTCCATCCCGCTCCCGGGGGGGCGCTATCTGATTCCTCCGGCCTACTGGCTTGGACTGCACGTGGTGCCGATCGCCCTGCTCGCCTACGTTTTCCAGGGCTGGTATTTCAACTTTACGGTAGGGATCTACCTCAGTAAGAAGACACGCTATCTTGTCCACGCGACGGTGGTCGGAGCGGCGGTCTCGCTGTTTTTGACCGCGCTGCTCGTTCCGAGGATCGGGATGCTCGGCGCGGCGCTGGCGACCCTCGCGTCGTTCGCTTCCATGTCCATGACGCTGCTTTTCTATTCGCAGCGTGAGTTTCACGTGCCGTACGAATGGGGCAGGGTCGGGTTGGTGTGTCTCGCGGCGGGCATCCCGTTCTCGCTCTGGAGCTTGGTTCCTGCGCTCCAGGTCTGGTGGGTTGAAGCGATTATGGTCGCCGCTTTTGCCGGCGTTTTGCGCGTGATTGTCGGCCGCGACGGAGTGGTTCCGGCCGCCTGACCCCGGATTAAAATCCGCGGTTACCGGAAGCCGCCTGCGGGGGCGGTGCTCCGAGGCAAGTCCGGGTTTCCATTCGCTTTTGGGACGGCTCCCCGCGAGCCGATAACTGATCCTCCGAGGGACGTTGCCTCGGCTGGATTGACCACTTCCCTCTTGGAGGGGGACTATTTTGGCCCACCAGCTCGTGGGAACGACTCACGCGTGCCTGCGGTTGACATGCTTTCCACCGGCATCCCCGCGCCGACGAACCGTCCTCAGAAATGCCCTGTACGCGATTCTTTCCTTCCATCATATTGGCCGTCCTTTTAGCTTCTCCGGGGCTACTGGCCCAAGACAGAGTGCCGTTCCCGACGCAGGCCGGTAAGCCTGATCCGGCGAACACCGGTCGTCACTGGTGCGCCACGCCATGGCACGTCAACTCGCCCGAAGGGCAGGCCGCGCTCCGGCGTTTCCACGAGGCGCGGGCCGTCGGCACGCTTCCGCGCGCTGCGAAGAGCGAGGCGGTCTACGAAATCGGGTCAATGGAGATGTTCAACGTCATCACCGACTCGATCCAGGCGCCTTGGAAACCCGCCCAGTTCGAGCTAAAGGCGACCGGGACGCGGTTCAACCTGTGGCTGCGAGCGGATCAGCCCGACATCCTGCAAGTGTCTGACAGCCGAATCGAGGCGCTCCGCGTAGCGCTGGAAGAGTCAACGCCCGAGCGTTCCTACGACCCGACCAAAGGAGTCCTGGAGATTGATGAGGAGGTCTTCGGGCAGTCTCCGATTTATCCGGGCGGAAGCGACGGGGTGGTGGACATCCTCGTTTACGACCTCCCGTCAGGCATTGCCGGCTTTGTAAGTCCGACCGACATCGATCCTTTCGCGGATGCCGGCGAAGGCAATCAGCGAGAGGTGCTGCATATCTGGATTAGAGGGTTCGAGTCGACGTCTGATTCCCAGATCGAATCGGTCATCGGTCACGAGTACCAGCACCTGATCCACCTGAACTACGACGTCCGTGAAATTCAATTCGTGAACGAGGGCCTTTCAGAGTACGCGCAGCTCCTTCTCGGCTACCAGGCGATCATCCCGTACCATCTTCTGGTGCAGCCGCCCGAATTCAATATCTCTTTCTTCTCGTGGCGCACCGGCACGGATGACGTCATTCTCGATTATGCCCGAGGTTCGACGTGGCACGGCTACCTTGGTGACCAGCTCGGACCGGCACTCACTGGATCTATGACGCGCCATCCTCAGATCGGACTCGAGGGTTACAAGGAGGTCCTTGCCGACGCGGGATTTGAGCGTTCGATGGACGATCTGATCGTCGATTTCTACACGGCTCTTATTGTCAACGATCTCGACGTTGATCCGCGTTTTGGCATCGTGGATCCTGTGCGGACCAGTCAGATTGATATTCAGATTCCATCGAATCGACGCTTCGACGGGTCGAGGCAAACAGAGGCCAACCTGGATTCGCTCGTTATCCTACCGGGTGGAGCTGAATACTTTGAGTGGCTCAACGTGTCGGATTTCGAATTCACGTTCGACGTTAAGGCAGGGCCGGACCTAATAGTGGAGAGGAGACAGCACGCCCGGCTCCGTGTGATCGCGGAGCCCATAAGCGGCGACCTCCAGGTACACGACTACTCGCCGTCGCCGGATTCGCGGCTGGTCGAGGGCGACTTCAAAAAAGTGACGCTCGTTGCGGCGAACGTGCGCCCGGAGGTATCAGCCCTTCCTGCGTTCCTTCACTCTTACTGGTCGGCCGGCAGCCTGCAGATCGTGTCGTACGCATACGGCCAAGAGATCCCGTTCATCGATCCCACCGACGGGCCCCTGGCATTCAGCATGGCATCAGGACCTGACGGCGCCATTGCCGTCAGATTTCCCGTGCCGCCGGGAGGTCAGTTGAACGACGCGGAGCTCGGCATATTCCACTTCAACGAGTTCGGAGTAGGTTCGGCCAATGCGCCTCGGGATTACGTGTTCACCGTTTGGGACAACGGGGGAGGCGAGCCGGGAGAGGTTATCTATTCGGAGGTGTATGAAAACCCGAATCCCGCCCAGCGGTTAACGGTAGCCGCTTATCAATGGCAGTCGTTCCAGTTCAGCCCCCCACTGAGCAAGATCGGCGTGCTCCCCGACACGGTCTATATCGGCGCGCGCGAAGTGGGAACGGACGAGAACTTCATTGTTGTATGGCCGGCGCGTGCGAACTCGGCAGCATTCCCAAACCGCCGGGTGGTGGATACAGGATACATCGGTGGCGTGAATGACGCAGGTCAGCGCGTTTGGGTGCCAAGCTGGGAGATTACGTTCACGCAGAGCGAGGAGGGAGATCGTCCATTGCGCTCCACGGCGCTTCCGGTCCGAGCTCGATTCATCGTCGACCCGACGACCATCGCAGTGGAGGACGAGGCCGAACTACCGGCTCGCATCGCACTCGTTCAGAACTTCCCGAATCCGTTTAATCCATCGACGCGCATCCAGTTTGCCATCCCGAATGCCGAGGACGTGCTGCTGAAAGTATTCGACATGGCCGGTCGAGAGGTGACCACGCTGATCGACGGGTCGCGGCCGGCCGGCACGTACAATGTCACGTTGAACGCGACCGACTGGGCGAGCGGGGTCTACGTTTACCGGCTACAGGCGGGAGATCGGCAGATCGCCAGGCGGATGATCCTCTTGAAATAGTCGAGAGTCGCAAGTCGAACGTCGAACGTCGAACGTCGAACGGCCTGCCCCGAACGAGCGAGCACGCACTTTCCCGTCGAGACTAACTTCTTCGAGCTCGGAGGGGTTGAAACGGCGTCGTAAATTCGGGGCCGTCTGCTAATCGCTAATGACTGGTCACTGATGGGGAGGATCGTTCAAACAGGCGACACCGCCGCGAAGCAGCGCCGGTCCTATATCCGCTCATGCGCGGAGGTCCTCGGCCTTCTCGCGACCCGACCGCGCTTCGGCCCCGAGGAGCAGGACATGGCGGCGTTCATGGTCTTCTGCCTGCGCGGAATTTACAAGACCATCGACAAGAGCGCCGAGGCGTGGGACGATCGGAATTATTGGAAGAAGGCTGAAGGCCTGCGCGACAAATGGAGCTGGAGCCGCCGAGTTGCCGACGAGCTCGAGGAGGCCATTCTCGCGGATAAATGGTACAAGGTCACCGATCAGCTCATCGCCCTGATTCCGCACTTCCAGGATGTCTCGGTCAAGACCCGGAAGCGCGATGCCGACTGGTGGGGCGGAGCCCTCGCCGCTCTGCGGCGCGAGAAAGCAACGGGGCTTTAAGTCTGGAAGTCTGCGAGTCTGCAAGTGCGAGTCTGCGAGTCTGCAAGTGCGAGTCTACTCTGCGCCCATCCCGCATGGACACTCCCTTTTGCACGTCTGCGGGCCGTCGCGAACTGTTACTATTCGATGTCGAACTGGAGCCCGGATAGCCTTGATGCCCGTCATTCCGGCGAATGCCGGAATCCAGGTAGCGCTCGCCCTGGATCCCGGGTCGGGATGACCCCGCGTCGCTCGAACAGGGCCGTTACGTTATCGATGACATGTACTCGCTCGCTCGGGGCAGGCTCACGGCGAGGCCCGCAGGGGTCATTTTGCGTTTTGCATTTTCAATTTGAATTCTCCTTGGATCCCGGGTCGAGCCCGGGATGACGACGATCCAAAAATGCGTTTACCCCTTCCCTGAACAAATTCGCCCCACCCTGCGACGGATGCCTGACGTACGTCGCGGGAATTCCGAATCGATCGCAGACCCGCTCGGCTACTCTCCCGATGGCCAGGACCTTGCCGGGTTTGGTGGCGGCGACGACTTGCGGCACGAGCCGGCCCCACTCTTTGATTTCAGCCGCTGAAGGGGTCCGAATCGAAAGCGGCCTGCCCTTTCTGTGCGGGTGAAGGGGCACCGTGTTCCAGATAACGACGCGCTCGAAGTGATCTCTCAGGAGGCCCCAGACGATGCCGGCGCTGTATTCGGACCAGGGGGCTTCCGCGACGCTCGACTTACGGCCCTTGAACGGAAAGAACCCCGAGTCGATCTGAGCCTCCGATGTGAAGGGAACGCCCGAGAAGCGACAGCCGCGCGGTCCCGGAGCCTCCGCCAGCAAAAGCAGTTCGGGCCTCTCGGGTGCTACTTCCAGGTAAGCACACAGATTGCGGCGGCGAATCTCAGGTCCGTCGACTAGATCCAGGTCGGGACTCCTATCCAAATAGAAGTTAAAGAGCCGATCCGTCGAGGCCGCGGGGAAGACTTCCGTTTGTACGAGGCTTATAAGGGAAGCCAACGTGCGCTCCTTCACGTCAATTATCTATGGGCCAGAACACGCCAAACCGGACCGCCCGGGCGGTGAGAGGGTACGGGGCGACGAGTACGACGCCCGGGTAGGACGTGCCGGCCAGTACGTTCTCGAATCCTACGAAAAGCGAAGCCGATCTGATTCCCGCCGCCAAGCGGACGTCGAGCGTGCCGGAGTTTCCGATCGTTCGAGTTCCTCCGTTTCCGAGTGCCAGCAGTCCCGTGACGGGATCATAGACACGACTCCTGAACGACGACCAGAATCGGCCGAGCACGTACAGATCCAGATCGAGGTCTCCCGCAAAAAGGAGGTAACGTGTTCCCAATCGGATCCCCCCCCGAAACGACGGCACGCTCTCATCGAGTGCGGTCAGAAATGGATCTCCGTCGGCAGCGTCCGCGGCTTCTAACGTGGCCTGCAGATCACTGTAGAGCCCGTGTTCGGCGACCTCGCGCCAGCCCACCCGGCCGTTGACCCCGTACCGTGTGATACCCTCCGATCCCTGGATTACCGCAAACGAGTCGGGGTTCACCGACCAGATCTCGAGCGGGTCTCCTGTCGATGCAGCAAAGGCCTCCAGTCCAATTCTGGATGTGCCGAACGGTTTTTCGAGGGCGACCGTGAGCCGTTGGACCATCTCAGGATTAAGGTCGCCGGATGGAATCGTCCCAACGTGCTCGCTGCCGGCCGTTTCCAGCCGGGACGGGACGCGGCCGGCTACGGAGAGCTCCGACGAAACGTCCAGCCCAGACCAAGACGTGGCGATGCCTGCGCGCAGCTCGGGAATTGCATGACCGTCTGACTGCACGAGGCCCGCGTCGCCGGTCACGGTGAAATTCCCGACGCGCGTCTCCGATTCGAGCAGCATTTCCAAGCTTGACCGAGACAGGTCGGCCCGGTCGGCGAAAATGGAATCCGATCGCACATCGTCGAAGCGGGTGATCAGGCGTGCCGCGACATACTGACCCGGAATCGGGGCGGGCAGCTGCTGCACCGCGGCGACGGAGTACTCGTGCACCAGCGCTTCGGTCGCTGTCTGATTCCGATACCTTCTGACGTGCGACACCCAGGAGAACTGGACCGAGAGCGGTTTCAGATTCGACGACAGTACCCGGTCGAATGCCACACGCAGATCGCTGCGTTTCATCCGGAATGTCGCCGACGGCCGATCGACCGATGCGTTGAACGTCGTGTAGATGGAGTCGAAGTCGTTTCCGCGGACGACGACCCCGCCATGCGCGCCACCGTGACGTCGCGTAACGAAACCGACAACCCGCAGCGCCCAGTTCGATGTGTGGAGTCCGACTCGTCCATCGATCTGTGTGAGGTCCGAGAAACTATTCGCATAGTCGCCCTCCCAACCGCTTGATGCGAAGCGGAAGAGTACCTGCAGGACGGCCGGCGTCCCGATCAATCCGACGCGGCGCTGCTGGACGTGTGTGCCGGAAATGGATTGATACCCGGGCGCGCCGACCCGGTAGCGCAACTCGGTGTGCGGCCTCTCGACGTCGAACCGTCGGGTTGCAAACGATGCGCCGGCGGCCGATGAGTGCCTCCCGCCGAAGAGGGCGGGGAAGGCGAGCAGGTCGATCGGCAAGGCTTCGAAAAGAGGTCTTCCGGTCACGGGATCGTGTACGGGAAGCCCGTCCAGTGTCAACCCGACCGCGCCGGGCGAGAGGCCATAAAGACTGATCGCGTCTGGCCAGCCAAGGTTTCCCAAAGAGACACGGAAACTCACCGGCATTCGGTCGAGTAGCTCGACGGGATCCGAACTGAACAACCGGACGAGCGGGGTCGAATCGGACGGAACTCCTTCCGAATAGGCGCCGACGTCAATCGGATGTCCGGTGACGGGACGCGGCATCCGCTCGACCGATGCTGAATCCAAAGTCAGCTCGGGAGTTGCGACCGAATCGGGCGCCTGGCCCGACGCCGTTGCGGCCGATAAAAGCAGCGCGGCGGCCGGCAGACCCCAGACGCGGCGGAACCACTGAGTCGGCAGCCGTCCGTCAGGGATTGTCCGGAAAAAGACCGAACAGGCGGCTCTCGACACGGCTAATGACCTCCGAACGATGCTCCGGGATGTTCACGAAATCCAGCGCATCGATGTTGATGATGAGTTTGGGACCGGCTTGGTAGTCCTCGATCCAACGACTGTAATGCCGGTTGAGACGCTCCAGGTAGTCGATTCGAATGTTTGACTCAAAGCTGCGCCCGCGCGACTGGATGTGGCTGACCAAGGTGGGCACCGACGACTCGAGATACACAAGCAGATCGGGAGCTTTCAGGTAGCTAGTCATAATGCTGAAGAGCTCGACGTAATTGTTGTAGTCGCGATGCGACATCAGTCCCATTTCGTGAAGGTTCCGCGCGAAGATCTCCGCATCCTCGTAGATGGATCGATCCTGGACGACCGACTGCGGCATCTGCTCGATATGACGCTGGTGCTTGAAGCGCGACGACAGGAAAAACACCTGCAGGTTGAATGACCACCGCAGCATGTCGTCATAGAAATCAGCCAGGTACGGATTGTCGTCGACCCGCTCGAAGTACGCCTCCCACCGAAAGTAATCGCTGAGCATCTTGGTCAGTGAGCTCTTCCCGGCCCCGATGTTTCCGGCGACAGCGATGAACCGTTTCTTCTCGACAGGAGACGCGATCTCGCTTGACATTCTTTGCTTCAGACGGAACGATACTGGGGATGAACCGGGCGGATCAAGATAAGGGAATCCGTCATTCCGGCGAACGCCGGAATCCAGGTTTCGTTACCTCTGGATCCCGGGTCAAGCCCGGGATGACGTTCGACGTTTGACGTTCGACGTTCGACGTCTATAGATCCCCTAGTTGCGGCCGGATGAGAATCT
>DATKEJ010000355.1:0-7061 GCA_035512315.1 Rhodothermales bacterium
CGTCCCAGGTATAAGGGACGAGATGGACGTTCTGCAGGTACCACTCGTAATTGTCCTTTCCTATGCCGGACGGCCCCGTTTTCGCGGGTGCAATTGCTGCAAGCCAGTCTCGAAATGACACGGTCGCTTCACGCGCTGTCGCGATGGCGCCGCCGAGCGCCTCGTCCGATTCATCGACGCGGCCGGAGAAATCGTCAAGGTCGTCGATCTGCTGCGTGAACGTGCCAATAGACGCCATCCAGAGGTCCCGGCCGTTCCCCGTCAGGTTGGACTTGGCACGAACGTACAGCTCGGGAAGCGTACTGAGCCCCGCGGCGATCTCGGCTGCATCATCCGATGCAAGCGGAAATTGGTCAGCCCACAGCTCAATCGTGCCGTCGACCTGTGGTCCCTCACGCTCCGGCACGTCGGACTGGGATGGAAACACCATCGTATAAAACGCGGGGTTGTTCTCCCACGGTCGAAGAACGCGGTGATCGAAATCGAGCCCGTTCATCTCGGCCCACACCAGGTGGTAGTCAACCCGGTCGGGAATCGGCCAGCCCGTCGTGTCCAGCGCAGCAAGACGGGCCTGGTAATCCCGGAGGGTCTGATGCTGTTCGGCCATGGTCGAAGGCGAATAGTCTGGAACACCCTCGACCAGGGGCGCCTTTTGGAATGCTCGCCAGTCGTGGAACAGGTCGAGCAGATCGTCATGATCCGACGCGCTCTGACCGGCGACAATTCCAGTCGAAAGCAGGAGAACCGCCAGAACAATGAGGACGATTGCGATGATAAGCCGGTTGGAGAAGAGGGACGCGGAGTTCATGGCAAATGGCAAATGGCAAATGGAAAATGGAAAGATAGGGTTCGCGCCGTCTTCGCGGGCATTCACTCTTCCTCGACTACGTTGTTACACAAGCGACAGCGTGTGCCGAGAGAAGCGCCTCCGAATTCGGGTGGCAATTTTTCCCGTCAGGAACCTCCCCCGGCTGAGCCGAATGAATTCGGCTTAGCCGCCCCCTCAAGAGGGGGACCACGTCATTAAGTACCTACGGCCGCGGACCCGGTTGTCGCGACCACCCTCCCACTCGGGGAGGCGACAGAGGCCGTTTGATCTGTGACCGACGGCTGCAGGTGACCACCCCCGGCTGAGCGCTCCGGAACCTGCGCGTGGGGAATGGATGTCGTGCTCAGCCGCCCCCTCGGCGAGGGGGACAGTGACGGTTTCTCCGAACCCCCAACCTCGAACCTCGAACTTCGAACTTACCCCGGCCCTAACTTCCCGACGTGACGAATCAGACCGAAGCACATACGCCAGTTTCAGCCTGGCAACCCCTGCGGAATCACGCGTTCCGCGCACTGTGGCTTGCAACCGTCGTGTCGAACGTGGGCACGTGGCTGCACGACGTCGGAGCGGCGTGGATGATGACGCTGATGACCGACAGTCCGTTCATGGTGGCGCTGGTTCAGGCTGCTATGACGCTCCCCATGTTCCTCCTGGCACTGCCGGCGGGGGCGCTGTCGGACATGCTCGACCGGCGAAGGTATCTCATCTGGGTGAACGCCGGCATGCTGATCGTCGCGTCGACACTCGCGATCCTCACTTTCGGCGGTGTGATGTCGCCGTGGGGCCTCCTGGCACTGACCTTTTGCCTGGGCATCGGGGCGGCGATGCTGGCTCCCGCCTGGCAGGCTACAATTCCGGAGTTGGTCCCGTCTGAAGAGCTCGGGGCCGCAGTCGCCATCAATGGAATGGGGATCAACATCTCTCGCGCCATCGGCCCCGCGCTGGGGGGTGTCCTGATAGCCGTGGCTGGTCCCGGCGCCGCCTTCGCACTCAACGCCGTCTCGTTCGTTTCCATCCTGTACGTACTCATTCAGTGGGATCGTGAGCCTCGACGCCGGTCTCCCCTGGATGAACACTTTATCGGCTCGCTGAGGGCGGGCGTCCGCTACGTCCGCCAGTCACCGGCAATGCATGCCGTGCTCATCAGAGGCTTCGCATTCTTCGTCTTCGCAAGCGCCGTGTGGGCGCTCCTGCCGGTGATAGCTCGCGATCGATTGGGACAGGATGCGCCCGGCTACGGTATCCTCCTGTCTGCCGTCGGCATAGGAGCCGTTGCGGGCGCCGCCCTACTTCCACCGATCAGGAGGCGGCTGAGCATCCATGCCATCGTCGCCGGCGCAGCACTTATCTGGGGGGGCGTGATGATCGCGCTCGCCAATACAGGCGACCTGTACCTGGCGTTGATCGTCATGCTCTTCGCGGGGTGGGCCTGGATGACCGTTCTTTCATCGCTCAACCTTACGGCTCAGCATGCCGTTCCTTCTTGGGTCCGGGCGAGGGCGATGTCCGTCTACCTCCTCGTCTTCTTTGGATCGATGGCCGCGGGCGCCACACTTTGGGGACAGGTAGCATCCTTGGCGTCACCGGCCGCGGCCATGGGATTTGCGGGTGGGGGACTTGTTGCAGCGACTGTCGCCACCCTGCGGTTCAGGCTCGCTGAAGGTGACTCCTTCAATCTGACTCCGTCGCGACATTGGCCCGCGCCGATGGTTTCGACCCCGGTCGATCCTCGAGACGGGCCTGTCATGGTCACGCTCGAATATGTGGTTGTTCAGGAGGATTCGAAAGCGTTTGCCGACGTGATGGAAGAGATGCGACGGATCCGACTCCGCGACGGAGCCCTTGCCTGGGGACTATACAGAGACACGGCCGCGCCGACACGTTATCTGGAATACTTCGTTCTGGATTCGTGGGCGCAGCACTTGCGACAACACGAGCGAACCACCGTATCGGACCGCGAGGCGCAGGATCGCGTGAACGCGTATCATCGAGGCGACGACCCGCCCGTCGTCACGCACTACCTATCGGCTGAACCCGGCGCTTGACTGGTCAACCGACGGCGCGACCCCTCCACTCCACCTTTCCGCGCCAGTGATGCACGGCCGATTCCCAACCGAGTATCAGCGCGAGCACGTACGAAACGGGGGCAAGCAGGGTGAAAATTACGTTGAAGCCGGCGACGCGGTCCGTGACATACTTCAACAGCAGAAGCCACACGAGGAAGAGCGGCTCGAAGATCGGCGCCAGAAGGAAAAGAGAGATGAACGGGATCTGCAGCAGGAGGAATGGGAGCGGCCTGCCTCCGAATAGCAGATAGACGTTTTTTCTGAACCCTCTCCAGGCTTCCTCGATCGTTTCGTACATCCTGACGTCGATCTCGCCCCTGGTCGCAAGGAGATGGATCTTCATACCTTCACGGGCCAGATCGCGCCCGATGGCGACATCTTCGAGAATCGAACGGCGTCTCTTTTCATGCGGGCGAAGGCTCCGGTAATCCTCTGAATCGATCATCCAGCATTGGCCGTTCAGCATTGCCATCGAGGGGATTCTCACGTGCTTCGTCAACAACCACGGTATGGCGAGCAAGATCGAGTTGGGGATGAGCGAGACTAGCAACCTTCCGCCGCTGGGCTGCAGCCCCGGCAAGATGGTCAGAGCGCTGAAAGGCGGGAGGGCGAGAAATCTGGTCACGAGATCTGAGACGACCCGATCATGGGCTATCAGGACGTCCGCGTCCAGAAACATCAGGATCTCACCTGATGCCTTGATCGAGGCAACTTGCAGGGCATGGCATTTCCCGATCCAACCCTCAGGCAGTTCGCCTCCGCGGATGCCCGAAATGCGCCCGCCCTGATGCTGCTGGATGACCTCCCACGTCCTATCCTTTGACTGGTCGTCGTAAACGACCACCTCCAGGTTCCGGTATGTCTGCGAAGCGATGGCAGGGAGCAGGCGTCGGAGGTTCGCCGCCTCGTTTCGTGCCGGGATCAGGATCGAGACGAGCGGCTCGTTCCCCGAACTAACAACCGGCCGGCGCCGGAGGTAGATCAGGTTGCCTGCCAGGATAACGGTCATGAGCAAATAGAATCCGACCGCCAGGCCGAGAAGAATGTCGCTCACCAGGCTCAAGGCTGCCTCTCGTTACGGCTCGTTACACGGATGCCGGCGGCCTCCAGCAGGACCAGACCGAACAGGACCATGGCATTCGTCAAGAGGAAAAAAGTCATCTCTTCAATCGGCAGGCTGCCCAGGTGCAGGCCCGACGTGTGGGCGTCGGAGATGCTCCAGATGCCGATGCGGATCGCTATCGCATCGGCGATCCACAGGTAACATGTCGAGGCAGCTAGGGGAATCGCCCAGCTCGCCGTCGTTTGGGCCAGCAGGCGTCCGTCGTAAAGCCATTGAATTATGACGACAGGACCCGCCCACACCAGTATCAGGCCGAGATATTCTGAAAAATCCGACACTAAAGCGGCAATGCCGGCAATTGTCAGTCCGGCGCCCACAGTCACACCCAGCGGGGACGCTGCGCGCACCCCGGATCTCGCGATAGCCCCCGAACGCAGCACCTCGAAAAGCAAACCAGTGGCCAACGGCTGAAGGACAAAGAAACAATACTCCTCTATCGGCACAAGTCCAATGGTGTCGATCACTGCGTCGGGGGTACGTCCATGCGCCTATCGCGATGAGGTAATTGTCCCAGGGGGTGGTGTACAGCACGGCAATGGCTGCAATCAGCGCGATGCGTATGTAGACACCGCCCGGGGAGCGGAAACCTCCAACTTTCTGCCACAGCCCAGGCAGCGCGATGGGGGGGATCGGAAAGAGCAGGAGAAACTGGAGGTAGGTCATCTGGTGATCAACGGATGGTCGAAAGACGGCGGAAGTTAGGGAAGGAACGTCGAAGGTCGAACGTCGAGAGTCGAAGGTCGAACGTCGAACGTCGGGGTCGGACGTCGAACGTCGAACGTCATCCCGGGCTTGACCCGGGATCCAGTTTAGAGACGCTGGTGCGTACGACGGCATTCCGGTGAGGGTTGGAATCCAAATCGACGCAATCACCGGAGTCTCCTCCTTGAACGTTACAACGAACCCTCGGATCGGCAAACCTGGAACCCAGAACCTGGAACCCGGAGACCTGGAACCTGGAACCTGCAGCCTGGAACGCAGGGAAGACATTTTCGGGCAACAAATGGCGCATAAGACGTATCCTGTCGGGTGCATTCCTTGTGATGCTTCGATACTCCGCCGGAGAACTCGCCGGTTGGTTCTTTACCGGCGTGGTCCTCATGCTCCTGCTTGAGTTTCTCGGCGGCGCGTGGTGCGGACAGCAACTTTCCTATCCACTTATGCGGAGGTTCGCCGATCGGATCATCGATTTCCTGGAGGATTGGGGACTCGACGGGCTAAGAGAGCACACCGTGGTCCGCCATCTGTTCACTCCTGAGGATTTCGCGAGTGAGTTAAACGCGATCCACGGCAATGCCTTCGGTATCGAGCCACGGCTGACGCAGACGGCATATCTCAGGCCGCACAACGCCAGCGAGGACGTGTCCAATCTGTATCTCGTGGGCGCGGGAACGCACCCGGGCGCCGGCATTCCCGGAGTAACGCTCGGCGCAGAGGCAACAGCGTTCTGCGTCGCGCGAGACCTGAACCTGCCAACCCACAATCTGAATGAGCGAGTCCGTGAGTCAGCGACTGCGTGAATACCTGGTTTTGGTCGATGAGTCTGACCGTCCGGTCGGTCGGATCGAGAATGGGATTCGAGTGTGATCTGACACGAATCGGGAGCTTCCGATACCGAGCACTATTGGAAAACGGACTCACGGAACATGAAATCGACCACGTGTTCGTCGGAACGTTCGACGGAGAGGTTCGCCCAATCCGCATGAGGTCATCGACTGGTCTTGGGTCGATGCGCAGGAAGTCGATGATCGGATGACGGGTGACGCCGGCTCATCTACGTTCTGGTTCAAGCAGATCTGGGAACGGTATGCGCCGTCGGTTGACCTGATTGTTGAAGGCGGTATGTCCCATGCGCGGTCTGCTTTCTGCTTTCTGCTTTCTGCTTTCTGCTTTCTGCTTTCTGCTTTTCCCCTACGCCTTATGCCCCATCCCCCAACCGAGCTTCTGCCGCAGCGTCTCGAAGTAATCCCGGTGGGAGAGCTGGACGAGCCGCATCTTTCGACTTGATTCCCGTATCTCGATCACGCGGTCGGGGTCGTCGACGTGGCGGGGGATGCCGTCTGCAGCGAGGGTGTACGGGCCCTGACTCCTTGACGCCATGACCCGGACGACGATTCGTTCAGGCAGGATGATGGGTCGGACGGTAAGAGTGTGAGGCGCCGCCGGTGTGATGCAGATGACGCCTGAGCCTGGTGCTATAATCGGACCGCCGACGGAGAGCGAGTAGGCCGTTGAACCCGTCGCCGTTGCCACGAGAAGTCCGTCCGCCCAATAGCGGTTCAGGAACACACCGTCCACTTCCACGTCGAGCGCAATCATTTGGGTTGAGTCGGCCCGCGTGACAAGGAATTCGTTCGCCGCGTACATCGTTTGATGGTCGCCCTCGATGCGGGCTTCAAGCATGGACCGGGCCTCCACTCGATAATCGCCGCGCTCCATCTCACCGATTGCGTCTCGCACCGAATCAACCTCGACTCCGGTCAGGAACCCGAGACGTCCGATGTTCACGCCAAGGATCGGCGTCTCGGCCGCGCCCACCTCTCTGAGGCTGTTCAGCAGCGTCCCGTCGCCCCCAAACGAGAGGACGATGTCGCACGCACTCGGCAGGTCCTCGCGCGATCGCTCGCTGCATGTCTCCTCGTCCAGCAGCCGCCGTTCGATCAGGCCGGCTGCGAGCGTTGGATGGAGGACGAACGGGATGTCTCCCTCGAGCAGCCACGTCGCGAGATCCGCCACCGGCTCCCAGAGCCGCTCCTTTTCGCCGTTGCCGGTTATACCGTAGATCAAACGCTAAACGATAAACGATAAACGATAAACGCACTTGCCATGTAAGCTGTGCAAGCACCAAGCACCAGGCACCAAGCACCCAGTACCCAGTACCAAGTACCCAGTACCAAGTACCAAGTACCAAGTACCCTGCACCCTGCACCCTGCACCTTGCACGTTGATACGTTAAGCCGTACCGGTGAAATTCGAAAGACCGACTGCAAGCGAACCTGTAACGACCGCATCCGTTTCGTTACTGATTTGTGATACGTTCGAC
>DATKEJ010000356.1:0-4303 GCA_035512315.1 Rhodothermales bacterium
CGGTCATGTGGTGCATGTAAGCTCCGTCGCCGTGTACGGCCTGGACAAGCGGCCCGGCCCGGTGCTCGAGACGGACGCTCTGGCGCAGCAACCGGACCACTGGGCCTACTACATTCGCACCAAGCTCGAGGCCGAGCAAAAGGCCGCGGCGGTAGCAGAAGCGGCGAATCTCGACCTGTCGATCATGCGCCTCGGGCTGCTCTACGGGCCGGGCGCCGCGCGGCCGGTCGGGCGGGGTCTCGTGCAGCTCGGATCCTGGCGTTTCGTGCTCGGCTCCGGCAGCAATCACCTGCCGTATACCTACATCGACAATGCCGTCGATGCCCTGTTGCTGGCAGCGGCCCGGTCGCACTCGGGGATCGAGGCATACAACATCGTCGACGGGCCGCCCCGGACGGTCGGAGATGCGGCCCGCCAGGACGGAGAGGTGCGGCGGGAGAAGGTCCGTCTGGTGCCCGTTCCGCCAGTTTTGATGTCCACGCTGGCGCGTTACTTCGAGCATCGGAACCGAAACCGGGAAACGGCGCCGAAGCTGACGCGCTATGTCGTTCGGAGCGCCACGCGGGACATCATCTACGACACGCGGAAAGCGAGAGATCGTCTCGGATGGGAGCCCGCCGTCGATCTCGAGCGGGGTCTGCAAATGACTTACGGCTGGCAGTCGTAGCGGGGCAGCCAGCTCTCGTCGGCTATCGGACTCGGGCGCCGAACAACCGGATCAGGTTCGCTCTTATCGCATCGTTGTAACGGGCCGCGTAACGATAGCCGGCGTGGCCGAGCCGGGTTGCGGCCGTCGGATCCTTGAGCAGTTCGATCACCCGATCTGCAAACGGCTGATCGTCGCCTTCTTCCAGGAATGCCTCGCGGGATCCATCCGAGAGGCCCGCAGCGCCGACCGGAGTCGTAACGAGCGCCCGTGCGTACCCGAGTGGTTCGAGAGATTTGATCTTAAGGCCCGTACCGAAACGCATCGGATTAACGACGACCTGGGCCGTCAGATAGGCAGCCTCGAGGTTCTCCATGGTTCCGAGCAGTCGAACGCCCGGTCGTTCATCGAGCACGTTGCAGATGCTGCCCGCCACGGCAAGCTCGGCAGCCGGCACCTCCCGCTGAACTTTCGGCAGGACGCTCGTCACGAACCAGTTGAGCGACTCGACGTTGATGGGGTTTTCCGAGCCAACGGCAAGGATGCGCCCGGCGACGACTTCCTCGGTCGGCAGGGCCTTCAGGTCGACCGAGTGCCCAATCGTCATGACCGGGCGCTTTGTTTGTGTCCGGAAGTACGCCGCCTCATCCTCCTGGATCGCGAGCACGGTATCCGCGCGGTTAAGTCCCCGGATCTCCGCGCGCGCTGAGCAGGAATACCAATGGGGTCTCTGGTCGTTGCTCAGGTAACTACGATGTCGGTTCGCAAACACATCGTGCGTATCCAGGACTTTCAATACATCGTCACTGAAACGGAGCAGGGCACGCGACATGAACACGTACTGCGCGATCACGGTGTCGATCTCGACGTGTTCTTGCAGGGAGCCGATAGCGGCATCGATCGCCGGGTCGTACCATTCGTCCAGGCCGAAACGGTGAGCCGCATCGGGCCGAATCGCACGGACTACGCGACGGTACAGTCTTCTCGATGTTGTGCTTCTCTGTGTCGAGTCGACGGCAACGTAGCGATCTCCCCAGGCGTTCTGAACTTCATCGCAGTGCCTGCTCGACCTGCGAACGTGCAGCAAGTACACATCGTGGCCGAGCTCGCGGAGCGCTTCGCAGAGCTTCTTGATTCGCGCGCGATTCCCAGCGTTGGCAGGGTGCGTGGGAATCGGAGAGACGATGAGTACTTTGCGCATGCAGGACTGTGCAACGGTTCCGGGAGAAGGCGTATGGCTATTTGATAGTATCGCTGCGCGAGTATATCGGTGTGAACCAAGCTATGCTGGTACGGCCAGGCAAAATGTACGAGCGGTTGCTCGCGCGCTGTAAGACGCCCAACGAGGTCAACCGCCTGCATATCGCCCTCGAGAATCGATTGACTCCGGTCGAGATAGAGGACATCTGTCGTTCCGAGTCCATGCTGGTCTTGCGAGCGAACGCCTTGGCGGCTTGGGTTCGTCGCAGACTCGTGGCGTCCAAGCCGACGGACGGCAGTCACGCCTGGAAACTGCAGATGCAGCATCTTGCAGCTTGCAGCGGCGGCAAGATATCAGAGCCGTATTCGCGTCGCCGCATCGGTCAGAGCATGATCTTCTATTCGGGCAGCAACGAATCGACAACCAAGAGGCTCATCGTTTGTTTCACGGGCGGTTTCCAGCGGATGATGGTTCCGGCCCCATCATTCCTCCAGAACTTGCCTGCGTCACGCTACGACGTGCTCGTCTTGAAGGACGCGAGAAGGCAGGGATATGCCGAAGGCCTTCCCGACGTTCCCGGCGGATTCGAAGGTCTCGTAAGCGCGGTCCGATCGATCGCAGACCGGGCTTCGTATGCGTCAGTGGTAAGCCTGGGCACCAGTCTCGGCGGACTGCCGGCCCTCGTCGTCGCTACACGGCTGGGATTCGATAAGGGAGTCTCAATTGGCGGCATCGGCCGTGATCGCGACAAGTACGCGGCGGCGACCATGGCAGCCACCCTCGAGGAATTCCAGCACAGCGGCGCGAACCTGCTGCTGGTCTACGGGTCGGACAACCAGAGAGACCGCAAAGCCGCTCGCTCATTCGAGGGTCTTGCCTCAGTACGGCTGCTCGAGGTTCAGGGCCGCGCGAAGGAAAAGATAGGCCACAATCCGCTTCATCGCCTGCTGCTGAAGCGGAAGCTTGCGATGTTTCTCGATAGGGCGCTGGATCCCAGCGCACCTGGATATGCCGGTCCGACCGGAGAACATGCGAGCGTTCTCGAGATCTGACGGATCGAGCCGCCTCGTATTGGCGGAGAACCAGATGCCGAGCAAATGAGCTTGACCCTTATAAGTCGTGTCCATAGACTGCAACGCCTTGGCAGCGTGGGGCCATAGCTCAGCTGGGAGAGCGCTACAATGGCATTGTAGAGGTCGGCGGTTCGATCCCGCCTGGCTCCACCAGCTTCGACAACTATCGTCCCCATCGTCTAGAGGCCTAGGACACCGCCCTTTCACGGCGGCAACCGGGGTTCGAATCCCCGTGGGGACGCTCTCCGCAGCTAATGCCCATTTCGCGCCTTCTTCTGGACCGACATGCTACCGAGCAGAGCGCGGCGTTCTCAGCCGGGAGCGAATTGACCGCCCTGTTCTGCGGAGGATGCCACCCTTCGCCTTCTTATGGCGTTGAAGGATTTCTTCCAAGACGAAGACTTCAACGCCCAGGAATCTGGACTTCTTGCTTCGGAAGATGCCCAGGCGTTCCCTGATGGCTGCCAAGTACCGACTATGCCACTCACGCGAGGTTGTGAAGAGCACTTTGTTGCCGCCAATCGCAAAGGGGATGACATTATCTTCGTTGGCCAGTGCGAAGCGCATCACGCCTTCGCTCACGCCCGGCCATTGGTAGTTGAAATAGTCGTCAAGTACTACTACGCCGCCATCTGTCAGTGAGCCGAATGCAATTGTCATGTCGTGTTGTGCGCATTCTGCTGTATGTCCGCCGTCAACGCTAAACAGCCGAAATTTCTGCCGATTCACAGCATTCAGTAGGTCTTCAGAGTTCAACTTCATGCTGTTGGCTTCCAAGATAATGCAATCGTCGCCGCTCCCTTGCGCATGCAGTCCGAGATTTTCTTGGAATCGTGCCAAAGATCCTCGCCCGGAGCGGCTCGTGTTCTCTTCTTGCTGTCCAAAGAGGTCTATCGCCAGCAGGGGATCAGCCCGGGCTCGTGCCAAGCCCAGGAGAATCAGTAAACGTCCGTGATGAACTCCGATCTCAGCAACGCTCCCATTCAAGCTAAAATCGTGCTGCATCGCAAAAGTTGCTAGTGTCAGAGCAATTGCTTCTCGTGTGAGCCAGCCATGGACTCGGGAATGTGATCGCGTGGCATAAGTCTTCAGCGCCTCATTCCCGGCGAAAGCTGCGTCCTGCAACACGTACTCGATAGCGTTTAAGGCGCCAATTCCGACGCGCGTCCACATCAGTAGGCATCCGAGAAAATCGGCAGTGGACCGCGCTCGAATTGGGCGGGCTGTGGCACATTGTGGATCTTGAGCAGCGTCGCAGGTACCTGAAGGATATCGCCGTTGAAGCGTGCCGGGCCCGTCGTGAATGCCGGCCCTCGGGCGAGCAGGAAGCCTTCGGGTCTATGGTTGCCCGAACGCAGCTCGCGTACGGAGAGCGACAGCGTG
>DATKEJ010000357.1:0-5423 GCA_035512315.1 Rhodothermales bacterium
TTAACGAAGGCCTCCGTCTCGCGATCGAAGAGGTGGAGACCACTGCCGTTCCTTCCCACCCAAAGCCGGCCCTTCGCATCCTCCACGATGCTCCCGACCTGGTTCGCACCCGGGCCGGCAGACGGCGGGTCGATGAGCCACGACTTGAAGGTCTCGGATTCCCGGTCGAATCGATTCAGTCCGCCGCCCCACGTTCCCAGCCACATAACGCCGGCGCGATCTTCATAGATGACCCGAACGGCCCGGTGGCTCAGTGAATTGGGGTTGCCGGGTTCAGGCACATAATGATAAAACCGATCGGTACGGGCATCATACCGGTTCAGGCCGCCCCACGTACCGACCCACATCGTGCCGTCCCGGGTCTCGTAGATCACGCGAGCCAAAGGATGACTCAGGCTGTACGGGTTCTCTGGATCGGGCTCATATCGCTTAATCCTGTTGGAGGTTCGGTCAATCCTGGTTAGTCCTCCTCCCCATGTCCCCACCCACAGAAAGTCGGAACCCGCCGGCACCTCACGAACCGCCATGACATCGCCAACGGAGATGCTTTCGGGATTCCCAGGCTCG
Source organism: Rhodothermales bacterium (assembly GCA_035512315.1). GTDB lineage: Bacteria > Bacteroidota > Rhodothermia > Rhodothermales > DATKEJ01 > DATKEJ01. The sequence continues at coordinate 568 of DATKEJ010000357.1, forward strand.
TGACCATAGTGGACGAAACGATTGGCAAGGCGATCCAAGGCACGCGCGCCCTTGTCCCAAGTGCCCGTCCAAAGGACCCCCGATCGATCCTGCATGAGGCTCAGAACGCTCGCGGGTCCTCCAACCTGCCTGAACGTCCCGGATTGGGGGTCGTAATGATTGAGACCGCCGATGAGCGTGCCTATCCAGAACGATCCGGAAGGGTCCTGCAGGATCGACGTAACCGTGGTTCCGTGAAGGCTTGTTGGGTCGTTGGGGTCGTGAAGGAATCTCCTGAACTTGCCAGTTGAAGCATCGAATTCGTTGAGTCCGCCGTTTGCATCCCGACCGAACGCATCGCCGGTTCCCACCCGGATGATTCCGCGTCGGTCGACGTGTATTACAGCCACGTCATCGTGCGAAATGCTCGTCGGGTCGTCTGGATTGTATCTGAAGTGGGTAAATACCTCGGTATCGCGATTGAATCGGTTGAGTCCTCCCCCGCGTGTGCCAACCCAGAGATTACCCGCAAGGTCTTCCGCGATCGACCAGACCGACGACGCACTGATGCTCTGCGGGTTAGCTGGGTCGTGCTGAAACCTTTTGAACCGTTTCGTCTCGGGATTGAAGCGATTTAATCCCCCGGCGGCGGGATCTTCGTCGGTAGTCCCAACCCATAGGACACCGCGCGAATCCTCGAATATCGTCCACGCCAACCCGGCCGTCAGGCTCGAGGCATCGAGGGAATCATGCTCATAACGCTGGAATTTCTCGGTTGCAGGATCGAAGCGGGCCAGTCCGTCCACAGTTCCCACCCACATAGAACCGTCTTCGGTCTCCTTTATGTCTGCCACGAACCCGTCGGGTATACTGCTCGGGTCCTCCGGGTCATGCTCGTAGACCTTGACGTTGAACCCGTCGTAGCGCACGAGACCGCTGAAGGAGCCCGACCAGATGAAGCCGCGTGAATCCTGCATCAAAGTGGCAGAAAGATCATCCGGCGCGCCCGTGCTCACGTCCAAGCTTCGAAATTTGAGACTGGCGTCGGGCCGTGTGAGTTGCACCGGCAGCTCCTCATCCGAAAGACCGATCTGGGAATAGACTCCACCCGCCGTCGTCAATAGGAAGACGGTGCAGCTAACGCAAAGAGAAACGATGCGACGGATGCTCATTCCGAGGATTCTACGCTGGCCGAAGAACATTGATGGAGGTGGCTACAGAGTTTGAAATTACCACTTCGAGACTTGCTTATGGTAATCCTCCTAGGATAGACTGAAGAAATATTGGAGGCAAACCGTGGATCGCGAGGAGTTCTGGGACACCGTTAAGACGTGGACGCCGTCTGTGCTCGTCGCCGCGGCCGGACTCTATTTCATCCTTACGCGCAAGGACTACAGCCTCCTCGACGCAGCCGATCTCTTCGTACATGAGCTCGGCCATCTGGTCTTTGCGTTCATGGGTGAACCGCTGAGGATGGCCGGCGGCACCCTCCTCCAGATCATCGTTCCAATTCTCCTCGTAGTCGGGTTCCTGAAAGGCGATTACCGACCCGGCGTGCAGTTCTCGCTCTTCTGGCTTGGGCAGAACTTCCTGAACATCAGTGTTTATGCCCAAGACGCGCGGCGGCAGATGCTTCCGCTGGTCGGGGGTCGGCACGCGCGCCACGACTGGAACTGGATGCTCGGGCAGCTCGGGATTCTCGAATGGGACCAGGGTATCGGCTTCTTCTTCATCGCCCTGGCGGTCGCGGCGTTTGCAGCGGCGGTGATCGCGCCGAAGTACTTGCACTAACGTCAAACGTCAAACGTCAAACGTCAAACGTCGAACGTCGAACGGTTTAGTGTCTGCTGTTTGATGTCATCTCGTAACCGATCGCTTTTGCGTGCGTACCACTCAACTATTGTACAGGTCTAAATCCGACCCACGTGTTCGCTTTTTCGACGGTTCTCGCTGTTGTCGCCGTCTTCCTTATCGCCTGGGCAATGGAAGGTCGAACGAGGAAGCCACTCCTCGCCCTTCCCGCGTTGTTCATCCTGGCGATGGCGATCGGAACGCGCCTGTTCTCGGGAGAGGGCGTGCTTCCCGTCGTGGCCGGGCTTTTCCTTGACCTTGGGGCGGGCCTTCTCATCGCCGGCTCCTACCTGAAGCTTCGCAACGCCGAGCCGAGGAGGTTCCTGCTGCCGGCCGCTCTGTCATTGTTCCTGGCTTCGATCGCATACATCCCGACGGCAACCCAGCAGATACTGGGCCGAACGGGCTCAGATACAGCCACGGCCGCCGCACCATCCGATGCGCAACGGGCGGCGCCTGACCGCTTCCTCCTTGAACTCGGCCCCGACGATCACATCTCGGAGGTCGCCTCGATCCTCGACCGGTACGGAGCACGAGCCGAGCGTGCATTTCCGACGGTGACGCTCGAGGATGATGAAGACCTCGCCCAGTACTATCTGGTTTTCAGCGCCCCGAAGCGGCGCAGTGCCCTCATGGAGGCCCTCCGCGCAGACCGCGAGAACGTCGACAATGCCGAGCTCGACATCTACGTCGAGGCCATTCCCGCGATTGAAGTCCGTGGCGGACCGCCCGAGCTCGAGCTGGCGCGAGCGCACGCCAACGACCCCCGCCTGAATCAACAATGGGGACTCGAGCGAACCAACGCCGGCGAACTGCATGATCGTCTGCGATCCGTCACACCAGAACGCGCGGCCGTCGTCGCTATCGTGGATACCGGGGTAGACGAAAAGCACGAGGACATCCGCGATTCGTTTGATGAGAGCCCCGGTACCGGTGATCGCAACGGCCACGGCACGCACTGCGCGGGAGTCGCGGGAGCCGCAACGAACAACGCGGTCGGCATTGCATCCTACAACTGGGAATCGAGGTTCGTAAAGATCCGCAGCTACAAGGCCCTCGCCGACAACGGAGGTGGATCGGCCGAAACCGTCGCGCAGGCGATCATTGACGCCACGCGAGACGGAGCCGACGTGATCTCCCTCTCGCTCGGATCCTGGTCGCCGGTGCCGCCGAAGGTCGAGGTCGACGCCATCGAGTATGCACTCAAAAATGGTGTGATCGTCGTCGCGGCAGCGGGTAACGCGGCTTCCGACGCGAGGGAGCACGCGCCGGCCAACATAGACGGCGTCATCACCGTCTCTGCGGTCGACCAGTCGAACCGCCGGGCATCCTTCTCGAATCGCAACGCCGGCTTGAAGCGACCGATCGCCGCTCCCGGCGTCGGAATCCTGTCTTTGAAACCGGGAAATCAGTACGTCGCCTTGAACGGGACGTCGATGGCGACCCCACACGTTGCCGGACTTCTGGGCGTCATGCGGGCGCTTAATCCCGATCTGTCTGCCGACGAGGCCTACGAACTGCTTCGACGAACAGGTGAAGACGGACCCGACGCCTCCAGCGTCGGAAGGACGGTAGACGCCGCCGCCGCTGTCGAGGCAGTGCAGGCAAACGTCTTCGCGAGTGTCCGGTAGAACCCCCGGTTGACCGGCGCCTTCAGGGTTGGGCGTTCCGAGGTTCAGGAACGATTCAAGAATATTCAGATCAGGCGAAGCTGTTATCTTCAGTCCCAGTCTAGAAACCCTCACGCCACCTGCTTAATGACCTTTCCAGATCTCGCCATGCACAAAAGGAACGCGTGGTTCTCTCTGCACTGCCTTCTCGTCGCGGGATGCGCCTCATCCGCCCCTGCTCCGACACCGAAGGCCGAGCGTGAGCCGGCCAGCACCGCACCCTGGCTGCTGATGATCGATGGGAACGGAATCGTGGGCATCAGCGACGTGAGTGCCGCCCCGGAGACGATCCAAACCGGCGTGACCTTCGCAGGACTCTATTCTGCGAGATCCGGAGCCGAGGATGTCGTGATAAGCGTCAGGAACGGCTCGGCGACCCAATTGGCGCTTCTGGCCGCCGATGGATCCTTCCGAACGATCCACGAGCACCCCGGGTTAACGACGTACACGCTGGCGTGGTCTCCGGGGGGCGAGCTCGCCTTCGGCTATTCGTCGGCGGTGGGCAAGGGAATCGGCATCTACGAACCGGGCGGAAACACGAAGGATGTAGGATGCAGCGCTTCCAGCCGCGCATTAGGCTGGGCAGCGTCTGACCGGCTGGTAGTCGCCGACGAGAACAATAGATATGTCGTCGACGCATCCGGTTGCTCAACCATCAGCCGCGTCGACTCCCGGAAAATGCACGAGGTCACTTTCAATCCTGAACGGCCGCTGGTCGCTTATGTCCTACGCGAGCTCGAATACGACCGTACGGCCAGGCAGTACGTCCCTGACTCCAGTCTCTACGTCTCCGAACCCGATGGTTCCAATCCCCGGCTTGTTGCGGGCAACCGATACCGGCCTCACCGCCCGTCATGGTCGCCGGATGGAACCGAACTCACTTTCGACGCGAGGATCCCCGACAAACCTGATCGACGACTCATCAGTGTCTACGATACAGATCAGGGCGCGTCCGCTTTCCTGAACCCCGAGTCGATCGAAGCGCCCGTAAGCGAATGGGACGCACGCTGGTCACCCGGGGGCTCCAGCATCGCCTACATGCAGAAGTACGCGGACGGCGCCCCGGGGCTGGTCGTCCGCCCCCTGAATGGCACGTTCACCGCTCTGGTCGGTGAACCCGGAGAACGCCTTGCGCGTTGGATCGACGACCATCACCTCGTCGTTACTAACGGGACTGTCGAGCGCCTGGTGTCGACCGACGGCACCACGTCGATTCAGGGGCCGTCCGGAGCGACGATTCTGCGCGTGGATTAGGGTTTGGCTTGGTACTTTGAGTTTCCGGGAACATGGGTAACACTTCATACCGGGTACATGGGTAACACTCGGTCGTGTGTTTTGTGCTCTTTTATGGAGTGA
>DATKEJ010000358.1:0-5590 GCA_035512315.1 Rhodothermales bacterium
ACGTGAACTGGCAGTGGCACCATCTGCCGCTCGCGATGCACGAGCCGGCCGCCACGCATGGGGCCCGCCTGGCCGAGTGTGCCGGCGAAACAGGCGGGCACGCGGCGTTCTGGGACGCCGTCGCCTGGATTTACCGACAAAGCCGTGGCGACGGCCTGGGCTTTCCGCTCGGCGTCGAGTTTCCGGATGCGACACCGGTCTTGCGCGAGTGTTTGGTAAGCAGGCGCCCGGACGCTGTGATCCGCGCCCAGATCGAGGAGGCGGAGCGACTCAATGTCGTCGCGACGCCGACTCTCCGGCTGCTGGACAACATGAGCGGTCAATCCCTGCTCCTGCCGGCCGGCCCGATCGAGGGTGACGCACTGCTGTCGGCCATCGACCTGCTGGCGGCAGGTTGGAATTCGTCAACGACGGAGGTGACTTCCGAACCGATCGAGAGATTCAAGCTGTCCGCTGATCTCGTCAGCGACAGGCCCAGGTAGCCAGGATCTTTAAGGCTACGGCGCGGTCTTTGCCGCGTTGATCGTTCCAGTTCGCACCGCATCCCACGCGCGAACGTCCACCGGCCTTCGGTGGAGGATGCCGACTCGTCACGCCCGCTTGCGGGCTTCTCGTCACCACGTCCCACGGGGGTCTTGCGCCCCGCGGGGGACAGGAACCTCCAACCATTGTCCCAAGGAGGTTCCCATGAGCTCGTCCAAACGCGTCAGCAAGGACGCATCATCCAAGCCCACCCAGTACGCAAGCGTCCACGAAGATCCATTGATTCGTGAGGCCATCGGCGTGCTGGAGAAGCGCATCTTCAAACGCGACGCCAAGCTGACCAGTCCAGAAGGCGTGCGCGAATTCCTGCAGCTCAAGCTTGCTCCTGAAGCGTCCGAGGTCTTTGCCATCGTGTTCCTCGACTCGCGGCATCGCGTGATCGCCTATGAGCCGATGTTCCACGGCACGATCGACGGCGCGGCCGTCTATCCTCGTGCCATTCTCAAGCGAGCGATGGAGCATAACTGCGCCGCGGTCATCATCGCTCACAACCATCCGTCGGGCGAGACCGAGCCAAGCGACGCCGATCGAAGGATCACGAATCGCATAAAAGCCGTTCTCGAGATGGTGGACGTTCGCATTCTCGATCACTTCGTTATCGGAGAAGGAAGGCCCTTTTCGTTTGCGGAAGCGGGCTGGCTGTAGTCTTGGAGGCGCCCCGACGGGGCGCCTCCCTTCTTCTTGGCCCGGCCCCTGCCTCACCAAGTACGGGGCGTATAGATATCCGCCCAGAAAGAGCCCATGAGGACAGGCTATTCGAATAGTTCTACCGAAAGTGTTTCAATGATTGGCTTCCTTCCCCAGGGCCTCCAGACGCTTCCCGTGATCCGATGGGCCACAATTCGCCATTCGGATCGAAGGCCATCTGACAGGATGATCATGGTTGGCGTATCGGTACAGTCATAACGACGATCCGCGATGCGACGAAGAGTTCTCTTGTCTGTGCTGCTTAGCTCGCTCGTCCCGTTTGGATGCGTATGCCAATCCCCAAGATACGTGTTTGAGCCACCTGACGCAGCGAATCTTTTCTCCAATTGAACCTGTTGATAAACCGCATCTGGCACGAAGCGCGTTGAGTAATGCATGGCCGATGGGCCTGGACCAATGATCTCTCGGACGACGACATCTCCAACATCCGCTTCATACCCCAACAAAGTACCACCGACTTCTTCGGGGAAGTGCTTGTCACCCCATTGCTCCATTTCAGCCAAGGTTTTCTTGTGTAGCCAAACTCGCATGTTCATCGGCTGTCGTCATTGCATATGCATCTGGGGTGGCGTGACAAGGGGAAAGTGGCCCAAGCCGGAGGGATCACCGCCTCATTCGAATCGCGCAATGAGCATATTCCGACATCCCAAGAGACTTTCGGGTAATCGGGATACTCCCGCAATAGCGTTGAAACTGCCAAACGAGCTCCCTCAATCGAGATTTCATCAAGATCGAACGCTGCTCCCGTAAACGTTGGCATAGCGCAACCCACTGGCTGTATTAGTCCATCTTCTTTCTCTGGCGGAAGAGGAAATGTGCCATCGTTCAAAGCCCATTGAAAACAGAGCCAGCAGCCCATGGTTCTGTCTGACATCGTTCGACCTACTACGCCGCCGTACGCACCGGGGGTAGCCGTGGCCCAAAGGAAGGGAATCTGTCTTTGTAGGGCAATCGTCGAGAGATAGTCGCTGACGCACCACTCCGCGGATCCATCAATTATCAAATCGACTTCTTCGAAGGATACGTTCAATGCGTCATCGCAACTGGGTTTCTGATTCACATCTCCGATGGTCGCTTGGTGAATGTGCTCGGGATCTATGCTCAGGTAAGGAAAAGACAGTGCGAGATAATTGGCGAGAGCGTTCGCCTTACCTCGTCCAACGGCTCCTATTCCCAAAAGCCATCTTGGCGTGTTTCCGATTTCGACCACATCTCCGTCGACCAAGCGCAGGCTTCCAATTCCTGCGCGTGCTAACTGCCAAGCAATCATAGAACCCAGCGCGCCCAATCCCACAACCAGAGCAGTTTTTTCTTTGAGCGGTTTAAGGTGAGGATTACGCGCCTGGACGTTGGCGTACTCTGCTCTATCTGGTCGACACGCGTAAATTGCAGATTTGGAATCCTGGCCGCGTCCGAATTTTTGACGAACAACAGGAATCCAAGCATGACCCTCCGCTCGATACTCCGTCTGTTCCGGAACGTTTAGAGCGACTATGTCAGGGCCTCCGGAGAACGCGGGCTTTTTGAGTTCGGGCCAAAGCGCTATCGCCTCTTCAAGAATCGCTCCTTTGACTAACGATTTGGGTGGTTCCGGAAGACGGATCCAACGTCCGCGAAATTTTCTTGCATGCTGATAACGCGACCGAAGTTCGGGTGATGTCTCGGCAAGAATGTTCTTATCGGCGTCAAGTACTGCGAGCACTGCTCCACGAAACGCGATTAATTCGCCCCGTGAAACCTCCGTACTTTCCCACGCTATATCTAAGAACCCGCGATCGATTCCGTTGGGGAGCTCAGGGTCGATCGTTAACAAAAGAGAGTCTCCATAGTATGGAATATGCCCGGTCACGAGTTCAGCATCATGTGCTTCGATATCGGCAGCAGATTCTGGGTTACGATTCGCAAACACCAGCAGGTCTAATTGCTCAGTCAAGAATAAAGCGGCAGTATCCGTATCTCGCCATTTCTGCTGCACATCAGCGAGTAAGCAAAGATTTCGCGCGTAACGATTGATATGTCGCGCTAGGCGCAACGACTCCGGCGCGATAACTGAGAAGGGAAAATGCGGAAACTGTTGAGGATAGACAACCCTGAACGTGTGATCCGCTCCGTCGAGGGTCCGTATCACATCGATAACAAGGCGACCACTGTCTCGCTCGGCCTCGTCTATTTCATAGCGCAACCCTGCTTCGACTAGAGCATCCAGTTCAACTCGAAGACGTTCTGGCTCACGCTCGAACCAGAGCATCGTTGTTAACCAACCGGGCGATGACCTGGTGGCCGCGGGGGTTTACCCTTTCCCGGCGTTTCAGAAGGTGGGCCCGGCGGGACGTCCGGTTTGTCGGGTTTTTCAGGCTTGTCGTCTGGTTTGGCCATTTCGCAGCTCCTCAGTATAGACTGATCAAATATACAGCATCATAACTTTTGTTCAAGGGCTTTCCGAGGCGTAGCCAATCATCCGCGTTCCGTAGCGTTCGCTCTCAGACATTTTTGTTCTCTCTGGTTACCCGCGCTTCTGCATTGCGAACTCCATGAAAGCGGTTACTAGAAACTTCGCTTTCTCGATGGTCCGGGTCTTGGCGACATGATCGACTACCGCGTTATCGAATCCACGCGGGCGCTGCCATGTCTCCATCTCCCGAACTCGGCGAAGCACGGGCTTTACGACGCTCGACGATCAGCCTTCTTATACTGTGTGCGTTGGCTGCGACGACTCCTGTCCAGGCCGAGGACGTCCGCGTGTTCACCGACGGGCATCGCCCAGTGCAGGCACTCCCCGACGTGCACGTTGTCGAGCTCGATGCCGCAGCCCGTATTGAATCGGCGCTGGCCGCCGACCTGCCCTCCGATCTAACCGAAGCGGCGGCGATCGTCCGCCAGCGCCTGAACGTCGGCGGCGACGCACTCCAACGGCGTCTGGCTGACGCCTACCAGGGCATCACCGATGCCTGGAGCCTAGGCGTCACGAAAATCCCGGCCGTGGTCGTCGATCGGCGCTATGTCGTCTACGGCGAGACCAATGTGGCACGCGCGCTCGCGCGCATCGAGGCCTATCGGAGAACCGAACCATGAAGCTATCGCGCGGCGTTTACCGCGGCGGCATCGCGTCGCTCATGCTGAGTGCCGCCTGTGCCTTCGCGCTCGATACGGCCACCATCACGGGGGCCGCGCTGTCGCCCGACTGCCTGGCCTACCGCGTGCACGGGATCTGCTTCTGGCTCCTTTGCACGATCACGGGCTGCTCGGTGGAAACCTCCGTGAAGGTATCCCACTACGTGCCGGATGCGGTCGTCTCGAGCTACTCGAACACGGGCGAGAATCCCTGGATCGAAGTCCGGTTCATGAGCCCGCCTAATCCAACCGCCCTGGCCGGCGGCGACGGGACGACCAACGAAGATCACGAGAACAACCTGGCGAAATTCAAGAACGCCGACGTGATCGGCCATCCGGCCGGGATCCTCTTCAGCGAGTTTGCGAGCCAGTCGGGCTACACCTGCGCGGGCGCAGGAACGCCCTTCATGCCGTACCTGCTGAGCACGTTCGATACGCTCGCCTGGCGTTACAACATCCCCGAGCTGGTCTATCCCGAATCACTGATTCCAGGCCTGCGCGAGATCGGCACGCGTAGGGAATTGAACCTCTGGGGCAACGTCTATCCGCGGGGCGGTTTCCTGCATCAGGTCGACGACCACAAGGCCGCCGCCGTGGTCGCGCAGCGCGCCGGCGACATCGTGACGCGGAGCGGCCAGCCTCACGTCTATCAACCGCTGCTCGCGGACGAAGCCGACGGTTACTGGCCCGCAGGCGAGCTCGTCGAAACCGACGAATCGACCGGCAAGTGGCAGGAGCTCATCCCCACGCTCAGAGACACCTGCGCCGTCTTCCCGCACGCCGAAGCTCTCCTGCAGGCCGAACAGGGTGACTACGCCTGGGCGCTCTGGCGGCCCTATGACTGCTGCGAACGCCGCGGCCAGATCTTCCTGGGCAGCATCGATTTCACCGACTGAACCGGAACCATGCTATGAACCTCTTCCTCGCAAGACCGGCTGGCCACCTCTCGTTCCTCCGGCGCCCTGCGCTCTCGATCGCCGCACTTTCGCTGATCTGCGGCACGCTGGCCGCACAGACCCGTGTCGACGACTACGGCATCGAGCACCAGGGCAGCGTCATCGGCGACGACGTGCTCTACAGCATCGGCGGCGGGCGCGCGGTGTCAATGGGCAGTGCGGCCAACATGTTCAGCATCGGGGTCGGCGTCGGCTGGAACAGCAATCTGATCTGTGGCGACATGAGCCTCACGACGACGCTCGAGAACCAGCTCAACGGCCTCACCGACGGC
>DATKEJ010000359.1:0-8607 GCA_035512315.1 Rhodothermales bacterium
ATCCCGGATCGAGTCCGGGATGACGAAAAATCATGCCTGCCTCTAACCGCGAAAAGCTGTATTTGCTCGACGCAATGGCCCTTGCCTACAGGGCCCATTTTGCGTTGATTTCGCGCCCGTTGATCACGTCCGACGGACTCGACACTTCGGCCATCTACGGATTTACTCAATCTCTTTTGAAGCTTCTCGATGAGAATCCGGACCACATAGCGGTCGTGTTCGATCCGCCCGACGGGAAATCGTTTCGTGACGATCTTTTCAAGGAGTACAAGGCCAACCGGCCTCCGATGCCGGAGCCCCTGCGCGAGGCCATTCCGCATATCAAAGAACTTGTCAGAGCGTTCGATATCCCGGTCGTGGAAGTGGAGGGGATGGAAGCCGACGACGTCATCGGTACGCTGGCCCGGCAGGCCGAGTCGGAAGGCGTGGATGTGGTGATCGTGTCGCCGGACAAGGACTTCCGCCAGTTGCTCAGCGAGCGTGTCTCCATCCTGCGCCCTGCCTACAAAGGCGAAGAGTTCGAGCGAAACACCGCGTCGTCTTTTCGCGAAAAATATGGAGTCGAGCCGCACCGGTTCATCGACATCCTCGCGCTGCTCGGCGATACGAGCGACAACGTCCCGGGAGTTGCGGGAATCGGCGAGAAAACGGCGCCGAAGCTCATCCAGGAGTACGGCACGCTGGAGGATCTGCTCGACCACGCCGGGGAGATTGCCTCGAAACGGGTGCGCGAGGGCCTCCAGGAGCATCGCGCGTCGGCCATGCTCTCCAAGAAGCTCGTAACCATCGTGACCGACCTCGACCTCGATCTCGACTGGCACCAGCTTCGCTGCTCACAGCCCCACTTGGACCACCTGATGAAGCTTTTCGATCGATTCGAGTTTCGAACGCTCGTCAAGCGCGTGCTCGACCGGTGGAACGAGGATCCCGATCTGCCACCCAAGGGCGGACAAGGAATGTTCGACTTTGGGCCCGAGGCGTCCGGATCGCCGCCACTTCAGGAAGAAGGGCTCACCATCATCACGGATCGGGACGCCCTTAAAAGCCTCATCGAAGACCTGGTGCGGGCTGACCACGTCGATCTACAGGTCGACGCAGACGATGCCGACGCCATGCGCGCCGAGATCAGGGGCGTGGCATTCGTATCTGACGAGGGGGTGTCGTACGTGCCTATTCCGCTCAGTGACGGCGCCGGCGCGGACACGGTTTTTGAGGCGCTCGGACCCGTCCTCTCAGACGAGCGGAAGGTGAAGCGAGGCTACGACTTGAAAGTCCAGAGAATTGCTCTGCGGAGGGAGGGCGTGCACCTCAATCCACCGTTTGAAGACATCCTCATCGCACATTACCTGCTCGCACCGGACGAGTCGCATGACCTGGACCGGCTTGCGCTCAGGGAGTTGGGGACGCGCATCCCGGATTACGATCGGGTCAGGAGGGAGGAGCATCCCGGCAAACGGGCGGGTCTGGTCGCGGCGCAGGCGCAGGCCGCGCGCCTGCTCCTTCCGATACTCAGCGAGCGATTGCAGCAGGACCGGCGCTGGGACATTGCCCGTGACATCGAGTATCCTTTGATCCCCGTCCTTGCCGACATGGAGATGGCGGGAGTTCGGGTGGATCTCGAAGCCTTGAAGGAGATCTCCGGTCAGCTCGCGCGGGAGATCGAATCGCTCGAGACCCAGATCCTCGATCAGGCCGGTCAGGAGTTCAATATCGGGTCGCCGAAACAGCTCGGCGACATCCTATTCAAGAAGCTCAAGCTCCAGCCGCTCGGCAAGACGTCGACCGGACAAGCATCTACGAACGAGCGCGTGCTGATGCAGCTTTCCGCAGAGCATGCTTTGCCGGGGCTGGTTCTGGACTGGCGGCGTCTGACGAAGCTCAAGAGTACCTACGTGGATACGCTTGGCGACTACGCCCATCCTGACACCGGACGCATCCACGGAAGCTTCAACCAGGCTGTGGCTGCGACGGGCAGGCTTTCATCGGCCAACCCGAATCTTCAGAACATCCCGGTTCGATCAGATACCGGAAAGGAGATCCGACGCGCGTTCGTTCCGAACGAAGGCATGGTTTTTCTGGCCGCAGACTACGTCCAGATCGAGCTCCGAATCCTCGCATCGATGTCGGAGGACCCCGGCCTGATCGCCGCCTTCGAAGCCTCCGAGGACATCCATCAGGCTACCGCGGCAAGGATGTACAACGTTGGCCTCGACGAGGTCACGAGGGATATGCGCCGGAAGGCCAAAGAGGTTAATTTTGGGATTCCGTACGGGATTTCTGCGTACGAGCTTGGCCAGCGCCTCCGGATTACCAGAGACGAGGCGAAGGATCTCATCGACCAATACCACAGAAGTTATCCCAACGTGAGCCGTCTGATCAGCCACCAGATCAACGTCGCCAGGCAGAACGAATTCGTGGAGACGCTGCTTGGTCGCAGGCGCTATATACCGGATATCCGATCCAGGCGACACAACGAACGCTCGGCCGCTGAGCGAATCGCCGTCAATATGCCGATTCAGGGCACCCAGGCCGACATGATCAAATCCGCCATGGTTCACATCGCGGCGGAACTGAAAGAGCTCGGACTGCGCAGCCGGCTGATCCTCCAGGTTCACGACGAGCTTGTGTTCGAAGGCCCGCGCGAGGAACTGAAGGAGCTCGAGAAGCTCGTGGTCCGCGAGATGGCCGAAGCCCTGCCCCTGAAAGTTGCCGTGGAAGTGGATGTTGGGATCGGAACCAACTGGCTCGATGCGCACTGATTCGAGCGACGCCACGCGCCACGAAGCCTTCGAGTTTGTCGAAGCATCTGCGCGCATACAGAGCTATGTCCACAAGAGCAACGGACTGAAGGCTCTCCTGCTGCCTGACTGGTCGACGTCGGTCGCAGCGTTCATGGTTACATACCACGTTGGGAGCCGCAACGAGGGTGTTGGCACGACGGGTGCGACGCACATGCTCGAACACCTGATGTTCAAGGGGAGCGAACGGTTCAACAAGAGGCTCGGCACCGACGTCTTCGAGGTCCTTCAGCAGGTCGGCGCTCAGATCAATGCCACGACATGGCTCGATCGAACAAACTATTATGAGGTACTTCCGAGAGAGCACCTCCCGCTGGCGGCATCGATCGAAGCCGACCGGATGCGGAATGCCCTGATCACCGATGAGGACGTTGCGTCGGAGCGAATCGTCATTCTCAACGAACTGGACCGCGGGCGGAACGAGCCCATTCGCAATCTCCACGACGAGGTATGGGCCGCAGCTTTCGTCGCGCATCCTTACCGACATCCGACCATCGGCTGGCGCAGCGACGTCGAAACAATGTCCGCGGATGATCTGAGAGCCTTCTACAACACGTATTACTGGCCCGACAATGCGACCGCCACCGTGATCGGGGCGATCGATGTGGCTGAAACACTGGAGCTGATAGACGCCTGTTTCGGCGCCATTTCTCCAAGTCCCCACCCGATCCCCGTGGTTCGAACGCGCGAGCCCGTCCAGACGGGTCCTCGCCGGGTCGTCGTGCGCCAGGCGGGCGAAGTAGGAGCGGTTGTCAGGGCCTACAAGGGACCGTCGGCTCTCGAGCCGGATGCCGATGCCCTCGAACTTCTGTCGCGCATTCTGACCGGCGGGATGAGCAGCCGCGGGTATCGGATGCTGACCGATGCCGGATTGACCACGTCGGTTTCGTCTTCGGCGGGACGATTTCGCGACCCCGGACTGTTCCAGATTTACGCTATGGCGGGCGATAAGGCCACGTTGGATGAGATCGACGCCGCCTGTGAGTCGATGCTCCGGTCCGTCGTAACCGAGGGTGTCACGGACGAGGAAATGAAGCGCGCCGCTGCTCGCATTGAAGCGGAGGAGGCGTTCGGGCGGGATGGTCCGTTTCAGATAGCAGCACAGCTCAACGAGGCGATCGCCGCCGGGGACTGGAGGCTCTACACGACGATCAGGGAGCGAATACGCGGTGTGACGCGCGACGACGTGGTTGACGCGGCTACGAGGTACCTGACCTCCGATCGATTGACGACGGGATACTATGAACCGGTCTCGAGCAATGGACAATCAGGCTGACTCCACTACGCCGCCGGTCGTGATCGAGTCGAACGGAGTTCCCGTCGTCATGGCTCCACGCGCCGTGAGCTCCGTCGTGTCATGGTTCGGATCGATCGAGACCTATCCCGAGTTCGATGCCGCCGAAGAGATCGTTCAAGACGTCGCGACCAGCCTTCTGAACAAGGGGACGGTCGGACGGGACCGTTTCTCCCTGGCCGCCGAGTTGGAGAACCGCGGCGCGGAGATCAGCTTCGGCTCGCATGGCACACGCGTCCATTTCGCCGGAAGAGCGCTGTCTCGGGACGTCGAACGCGTTCTGGAGCTTACGGCTGAGCAATTGTCGGAGCCGTCGTTCGATCCATCCGAATTCGAGAAGTCGATCCAGCGAATGCGTGCTTCGTTGAGACGGTCGTCGTCGAGCACGTCCTACCGCGCCGGTGCTGCGCTGAGAGGCAGGCTTTTCACCGAGGCGCATCCCAATTACAGCAGGGATCCGGCGGAAGATCTCGATCTCGTCACGGCATGCACGATCGAGCAGGTACGCGCATTCCACAAGTCGCATTTTTCCGGACAAACCCTGGCCGTTTGCGCTGCCGGCGACTTCAGGGCAGAGGAGTTCGCTTCGAAGGTCGGACGAATTTTCGGCGGATGGACCGGCGATCTGCAGCCCGGGCTGTTCGAAGCCGCCGGCCGTATCGACCCAGATCCTTTGCTCCGCGAAATCGACATTCCAGACCGGGATAATCTGGACGTCCGGATCGGACACGCGGTTAACATCAAAAGAAACGATCCCGACTACCTCGCGCTCTACCTGGGCATATTCGTGCTGGGCGGCAACTTTTCAGCCCGGCTCATGCAGAAGGTCAGAAACGAGATGGGGCTGACCTACGGCATCGGTTCAGCCCTCGTCGGAGTCGATGCGGCGTATGAGGGGATGTGGCACGTTTCGGTAACGCTGAGCCGGGATCGGCTCGACGCGGGCATAGCGGCCACGATGGATGAAATTCGCCGATTCCTGGACGCCGGGGTGACCGCCGACGAGCTCGACGCGAAGAAGACCACCATCTGCGGATCCTACCAGGTCGGCATGTCTACGACACGCGGGCTGGCCCTTACGTTGCACTCCAACCTCCGAAGCGGATTCCCGGCGGAATACCTGATAGAATTCCCGGAAGCCATTCGCGGACTTACGCTATCCCAGGTGAACGAGGCGATCCGGAAGTACCTCGATTTCGATCGACTGCGCGTCGTGGTAGCGGGTTCTATCGCGACTCAGCGACCGCGAGCATTCTAGCCCTGCTGCTTTCGCTGTTGTTTTTTCTCTAGCAAAGCCGCAAAGGCGCGAAGAAGTTCTTCTCTGAGCGCCGTGCATCGTGCGAGAACGGCTGGCCGGCTCAGGCCTCGGGCAGAACGATCGCGAGAATGATGTAGACGATGATCCCCGGAAATGCTGCTGAGAGAACGGACAGCAGTACCCATGCTACCCGAACCACCGTAGGGTCGATGCCAAAATATTCTGCAATTCCACCGCAAACGCCGGCGATCTTTCGGTTATGCGTCGATTTGACGAGCTTGCCCATTGTCCTGCTCGATTGATTAGTCAGTCTCTGACGACCCGGATCCGGTCTTCGCGAGCACGAAGCTGCTGCTGCTCCGCCTGCATCTTTTTGTCCGCATTGGACATGATGATGGCGAGGACGATGTAGAGCGGTATTGCCGGAAAGCCGCCGCCGAAAACGGTGGCGATCACGAAGCCTATTCGGATGAGGGTGGGATCGATCCCGAAATACTCACCGAGGCCCCCGCACACACCCGCAAGCTTCTTGTTGGTCCGCGACTTGACGAGTCGCCGTTTCGTTCTTGAGGTGGTTTGCTCGCGCGGCTGCGACGCGGCGACCGCCGCCGCCGTCTTCTCCTGCTCCTTGACGGCGCGAGCCTTCTCTTTCTTTCGCTTCTTGCTTGGAGTCCACGACAGAACGCCGAATCCAAGCAGGATGATCAACACGCCTGCGAGCCATGGCAAGGCCACTACGAGGGTGGAGAAATCGAAAGGCAGGGCCAGCCCGATTTGGTCGAGCAGATAAGCGATGCCCACCGAGATGATCGACAGACCGGCGATCGTCGGGAGATTCCAGAAGCCCTGCTCCTTCTTCTCCTCGTGTTCCTCCAGAAACGCCTGTATGTCGTCGTCTGTGACCTCGTCAAGAAAGAGGTCGTCGGAGACATAGTCTGAGGATTGCTCATCCTCCGTGCGAACCGATGTCCGAGTGCGTGTGCTCATCTCAATCAAAGATGCGGCCGGTCTTGAAATATCACTAGTTACGATCCGGGAGACTGCGAGGTTGCAGGTTTCCAGGGCTAACCAATTCATCTTCGGTCACGATCAAGTCGACCTTGACGTCGTGGGGGTCGTGCGGAACGGAATCGAAGAGGCATTCTGAATATACAAGCGAAAGGGCAGGACAATCAGTTTCTTTCAGGAACCGATCATAAAACCCGCCTCCGTGTCCCAATCTGAATCCACTCCGGTCGGCGCCCAAGGCGGGAGCTACGACGAGCTCGATCCGACCAGGAGGAACGGGTTCTCCGGCCGCCGGTTCATACGTGCCCCACGCGTTCTTTCGCAGGTTTTCAACACCCGTGAACGCCCGGCAAATCATACGGCCTGCGGCCCGATCGGCATTCGGGTCTATGGCGGGAATCACGACTTGCTTGCCCGTCTCCTGAAGGGTGGCGATCAGCGGCCGTGTGTCGATTTCGTAGTGCTCGATGATAGGCCAGTAAACGTGGATCAGGCGAAAGGCGTCGAAAACTCCGCTGCTTAGAGCGCGTCGAACGATCGAGTCAGAAAGGCTCGCGTACCGGGCTTCATCGAGCGCCGAACGATACCGGCGGCACCGCGACCGAAGCTCGGCCTTGTCGTAAAGGGAGCGCTCTGAAGGCATCTGATTCCGGTTTTACAGAAAAATCATTCTGAATATGAACACCGGCGGTAATAATGACAATCAAACGTCGAACGTCAAACGTGGAACGTCGAACGTCGAACGTCGAACGTCTCCCACGCTGCCGTCATCCCGGGTCGAGCCACGGTACATGGTCCCCCGCCGGAGGGGGCGGCTGAAGCGACGACCGGTGGACCTCAACCAGCCCGCAAGTGTTGGCGGAGCGGAAGTCGGGGGAGGTTACTCTTGAAGCGCCTGCGGCATCCCACAGTGGTACCGTTCCGCACGCTGCTTCCTCCGTAAACCGGCTGCCGATCGGCTGCGGTGGCAACTACCTCCCAAGGTGACCTCCCCCGGCTGCGCCCGGCTCCACTTGAGTTTCCCTGCTTCTGTGCTAAGCGTTCCGCCGGGCTTAGCCGCCCCCTCGGGAGGGGGACCACCGCCTCGGGTGTTGTCGCTCGGTCGGGGCAGGCTGTTCGACGTTCGACGTTCGACGTTCGACGTCCCAACGTTTACCCAAATGTTCAAGAATCCCCCTGCTCACTTCGTTGATAAGTCACGCAGGAATACGTACTTTATCCTTTCTATATAGAAACGTCGCAGTCCCGGGATTTGCCGGTCCATCTCACCATGTTCGAGACACTTTCGGAGAAGCTCGATGCCGCCTTGCGGACCGTTTCCGGTCAGGGGCGCATCAACGAGTTGAACATCGCGCACACGATGCGCGAAATCCGTCGCGCCTTGCTCGATGCTGACGTCAATTTTCAGGTAGCCCGTGACTTTACCGAGCGTGTTAAGGAGCAGGCGCTCGGAGAGGAGGTGCTCAACTCAGTCCAGCCGGGCCAGCAGCTCGTAAAGATCGTCTACGACGAGCTGGTCGGTCTTCTCGGAGGCGAGCAGGCGGATTTGAACCCCGGTAAGCGGGTTCCGCGTGTGATTCTGGTTGCGGGCCTGCAGGGTTCGGGTAAGACCACGTTCGTGTCAAAACTCGCCCTGAAACTCAAGTCCGAGGGCCATACGCCTCTGCTGGGGGCCGCCGACGTGTATCGTCCGGCTGCGGTGGACCAGTTGAAGACGCTGGCTGCATCGGTTCCGGTGCCGGTCTTTTCGATAGTGGAAGACGGCACGCCCGTCAAGGACGCTGTCCGCGTCGCTCGGGAATCGATTGCGGAGGCGCGCAGAACCGGTCGTGACACGGTGATCATCGACACGGCGGGTCGATTGCACGTCGATGAGGAGATGATGGCCGAGGTGTCGGAAATCAAGCGCGTCGTCGAGCCCGATGAGATCCTATTCGTCGTCGATTCGATGACGGGTCAGGATGCCGTAAATGCCGCGAAGGCGTTCAACGACGAGCTCGATTTCGACGGTGTCGTACTGACGAAGCTCGACGGCGACTCGCGCGGCGGCGCCGCACTGTCTATCCGGCACGTGGTCCACAAGCCGATCAAGTTTGCCTCGACCGGAGAGAAACTGGACGCCCTGACCGAGTTCTATCCGGATCGGATGGCGCAGCGGATTCTGGGCATGGGCGACGTGGTGTCGTTCGTCGAAAAGGCGCAAGAGCAGTACGACGAAGAGCAGGCCGAGAAGCTCGAACGGAAGATCC
>DATKEJ010000360.1:0-5044 GCA_035512315.1 Rhodothermales bacterium
TCGATCTCCTTGGCGACGACGGGCAGGCCGTCCAGGTACGTTCCCAGGCCCCAGCCGTCAGGGTTCGTCTGCCCTCTCGTTTTCTAATGGACGCGGTAATTCTACGAAACCGGGACCCCAACCGCTTGATGGCCGGATGAAATCCGAGTGCATGGGCGGCCCGTCGCTTCGAAGAGTAAAACAAGTGTGGGGGAAATGTTTAGCTTGCGGCAGACGGTCAACCCGACGAGCGCCGGCGAGGAGGGATCCCTCACTGCGTTCGGGATGACAGACCTGCACGACCCACCTTCCACACAAGTATATGCTCACAACGATTCACTCTGCTTGGATCTGGTTCTCGACGCTGCTCCTGATCGTCGTGTGGACTCCCCTGCTCGCAATTCGGCGCATTTTCGACCGCGATCCCGTTCGCTACGCGACCGGCCGCCTGTTCAGAGACCTCGGTGTCGCGATGGTGAAGGTTAATCCGTACTGGAGGGTCGATGTGTCGGGACATCTTCCGGAGGATCCGCGACGGCCCTATGTGATCGTCAGCAATCACCAGTCGTCAGCCGACATCCCTTTCCTCAGCCACTTGCCGTGGGAAATGAAGTGGATGGCAAAGAGCGAACTCTTCAGGCTTCCATTCGCCGGATGGATGCTGAAGCTCGCCGGCGACATCTCAATCGATCGGGACAACCCACGCAGCGCCGTGGTGGCGCTGCGACGCGCGGCGTGGTACTTGGAGAGAAAGTGTTCAGTAATGGTGTTTCCTGAGGGAACTCGCTCACCGGATGGCAGGGTGCATGCGTTCATGAGCGGTGCGTTCCAGCTTGCTGTGGATGCCGGGGTATCCATCCTTCCGGTTGCCATTGACGGGAGCTACGACTGCCTGCCGAAGCAATCGTGGAGGTTCGCTCCAGTCGAAGGCATCCGTATCAAGGTCTTTCCCGCAATCGAAACGACTCAGATCGATAGAGATGGCATCGGCGAGGTCGCGCAGCGCGTCAGGAACGTCATCGTCGATCAGATTGCCGCCTGGCGTAACGTGCCGCCTAAAGCAGTCGACGCCGGATGAGCGGACCCGCATCGTAAACCGCGAAAATTTCTCAGTCGCACTCGAGCCGCGGTTCTGTGCTGGTACGTCAATCCGGATCATATGAAAGCTCACACACTCCCGGTCGGGATTGTCAGCGCGGCGGTGGAGGAATAGGTTGCGGATCGGCTTGCGGTGGCAGCTTTCCCCCAAGAGTAACCTCCCCCGGCTTTCGCTCCGTCTGGTTCCTCCGGGTTGCGTTGAGATTCACTAGACGTCGCTTCAGCCCGGCAGAACGTCCACAAAAGCAGGGAAATTCAAGTGGCGCCGGGCGCAGGGGGGGGAGGTTACTTCCGGTGGAGTGCTACCTCTCTACAGCGGGGAACCATGTCCGTCGCTCTTGCCTCACCCGTCCCGACGTGCTATCATCCCCCCTCACTCTTAGCCAGGTCCGGCAGAATGCAGTCAGTCCTCCCGTACGTTCTCGGTCTGGGCGTCTTAGTCGTCCTCGTGCTCTTCTTCGTCCTGCGGTTTCGTAAGAAGACGAGAGACCGTTAGTCCATTAGACGATCCCTCGAACACCATCACGGGCAGACCGCTCTCGCGCGTGTACTGTCCCGCAATGCGACGCACCGCGTCCGCGGCATCGGTGGACGCGAGAACCGCGACGGATCCACCGCTTCCGCCTCCGGTGATCCGAGCACCGTACAGGCCGTTGTGGTACCCCGAATCCTTGACCATCTCCACGATGCGATCGGTTCCCGGGGAGCCAAGTCCGCACGCCGCGTAGCCGGCGTGGGACAGGTACATCAGCTCGCCCATCATCGCGAGGGTCTTCTCGGTCAGGTCGAGTTTGAGCATGGATGCAAAGCGCTCGTTTCTCTCGTGCTCAAGTATCGGGTGGACGGTGGCCGCGCGGACCGGATATGTTAGATCGGGATCGACGGACACGGTGTCGTCGGAAATGCCTTCGAACGCCTCGAGAAATTCGGAGCCGCGCATTCGATCCGGCAGGTGCGGCCTATGCTCGTTCAGCCGTGTCGGTCCCACCGCTGAGAGGTAGCCGCCAAACCGATCATCATTGACCCGCACGTGCCCGTCGCCTGCTCGCTCTACCGGCAGACCTTCGCGGTCAGCGATGATCCTGTATCCCATCGAGGCCGCCGTCCGGACGGTGCGGTAGTCCGATCCACCGACCGAATGTCTGATCCCGGAATCGATGCCCCAAACGGCGATCCCCGGTGGCAACGCGATGTGACCCTGCAGCTCCGCAGGCCGGCAGAGAAGCGATAGCAAATGGTCCTTCCTTCCACAAGCCGCGGTCATCTGATCCATGATGCCGCACGGCGCACCGGCGACTCGGTTCTCGACGACCTGGCAGAGATGGGCGATACGCTCGGGCGGGATATCGACACGAAGCAGGGCGACGAGCGCCCCCATCACCGAAACCTCCAGCGCGGCCGATGAGCTGACTCCCTTTCCCTCCGGCACGTCGGATGCGATCTGGATCGAGAGTCCGCGCGGAAGCGATAAACCCTCTTCCACCCGAAGTGCAGTGAGACAGCCCAGGACGTACGACGCCCAGTGGTCCGCCGATCGACCCGAGAAATACGAGTGGCCGGATTCGTACGATGACAGGACCTCAAAACCCTCGGCGGCCGGCATCGAGAACTCACGTCTAGGTTGGTCCCGACCTTGCACCTCACTGACTACCACGTACGTGGAGTCATCGCTAAGGCTGACGGCTGCCCGCGTTGAAACGGCGAGCGGCAGCTGAAGCACCAGGGAGCCGCTGTAATCACCAATCCCGCCCATGACGTCGAGCCTCCCCGGAGCCCGAGCGACGGACCGTCGCGGCGGGATCTCGTTTCGTTCTGTCGGGTTACGCATCAGACTGCACGTCCTTCAATCCGTACTCCTGCAGAAGTTGGAGGAGATGCGGTTCGACCGCCGTGCGGATCGCTTCGTTGGCGTACCCGATCCACGAGACGTCGGTATCAGTGTCGAGGGGCGCATCGAGTGGACCGCCGTTCGGTCCGGTCACGATGACGCCGACTTCCACGGCCACGACTAGTCCCGCCAAATCGTACGGATGACAGCAGAGTCCGGGCGCACGTCCACGATTCGCTGTGATCTCTTTTGTCAGTGACCGCAGGTCCGCGATGAGGCGATCGTGTCCCGCGCACAATTCGTACATCTGGCCTCCGGTGCTGATGTACTGATCTTCGAAGCAGATCGCCACCCCTTCCGGCTGAGGCCCCGCGACTCGTATAATCAGGTCTTCCTCCACAGCGGCCAGCACGTCGCGAGCACCGGGCACCATCCTCGCCAGCGTCGCAAAACCGTGGGAGATCCCTGGTGCTCTTGAAGGCGCCAGTTCAAATGTGGAGGAAGTCATGTCGAGCCGATTGTGCCGGGTGGCCATGACTCCACGTCCTTTTCGAGCCCACACCTGATCGGAAAGGTGCTGCTTCAAGAGCGGGATTTCGGTCATGACCGACAACTCCAGATCTTGCAGATTGGTCAAGTCTCCTCTATTCGGGGCGACGCCTGTCAGGATCCAGGGGCTGCGCTTCTGGTACATCAGGCCGCGGGTTCCGTCTATAGGATCGATGATTACACGGAGGCGGGCGTCGGTCTCGGAGGTTCCTCTCGGAAGCACTGTCGCCCCCTGATGCTGACCCTCAGTGATGAGCACAACCGGGGCGACATTACGGGCGAATTCGCCGAGGTAATGGATGAGGGGATCCTCTCCAACCCTGTCGATCGCGTAGATCGTGTCACCCCCCTCCTGAGCGACAGCTTTGGAGAGCGACTGTACGTCGGCGCCTTCAAACGCCGCGACTACACGGTCGCGGATGTGGTCGTGCATGGAGAGGATGACCGGCCGAATCGCGTCGATAAGCATCTCGTTGTCCATCCCCGGATCAGGCATCCATGTAATGTTTAGTCGACGCCGCCAGCAGTTCAGCGGCTTTGTCCTCCGGCCACGTGTCGCTCAAGAAACTCCCCCCTCCGATTTCCGGTCCCGCCAGATGCTTCAGAAGATCGGGCTTCCGAAGAGGCGGGTGAAACTCGATATGAAAATGAAAGCCCGGATGCTCCCGCCCGTCCGTCGGCGCGTGGTGGAGCACCATGACATAGGGGAACGGCATCTCCCAGAGATTGTCGTAGCGGATCAGCATCTCTTCGAGCACCTCGGCGAAATCTTCGAGCTCTTCCTCCGAGAGATCACCCAATTGCGCGACCGGTCGCACCGGGGCGACGTACGTCTCGTACGCCCAGCGTGCGCAGTACGGCACGAAGCCAAGTGCGTTTCCCCGCTCAGCGATGATTCGCCGACCGTCCCTCTGCTCCGCCGCCATCATGTCACCCAAAAGCGAGCGCCCCACGCTTTCATGATGGGCCCGCGCGAACCGTGCCTCATTTTCAATCGTCGTGAACACAAAATTCGTAGCGTAGATCTGGCAGTGCGGGTGCGGATTTGAAACGCCCACGGCCTCTCCTCGATTCTCGAAGACGAGTACATGGCTCACTTCCGGACGTGCGCCCAGCTCATCGTACTGTTCGATCCAGCAGTGAAGGAGGCGAAGGATTCCGTCCGCGCCGAGCCGGCTCAACGACAAATCATGCCGAGGATGATAGCAGACGACGCGAGCGAGGCCCGTGGCCGGCATGTTGCCGTACGGCGACGACACGAGACTAAGATCCACCGGGGCATCGGGACCGACGCATGGGTGGTCGTTGTCAAAGACGAAGACCCCATCATAGTCGTCATTGACCATCCCGCTGACTCGAGAATTGCCGGGACAAAGGTAGCAATTCGGGTCATACTCCGGAGTGACGTCTATCACCGTATGCTGCGTCTTCCCCGACCACGGTCGATTCTGCCGGTGCGCGGCGATGATAACCCATTCGCGTCGCAGCGGATGCCAGCGCTGTTCCCAGTGTTGCATAATTCTTGGTCTGGATTCTAGTGGAGAAGTTCACCCAGAAGAGGGCAAGGTGCAAGGTGCAACGGGCAAGGGG
>DATKEJ010000361.1:0-5528 GCA_035512315.1 Rhodothermales bacterium
AAACTTGCCGGGAGGACCCTTCTCACCCAAACCGGCACTACGCTAGGCACGGTCGCCTACATGTCGCCCGAGCAAGCGACGGGCGGGGAGGTGGACTACCGGACCGACATATGGTCCCTCGGAGTCATCCTGTACGAAATGGTTGCTGGAGAGCGGCCGTTCAAAGGAGACTACGAGCAGGCTGTGATCTATTCATTGCTGAACGCGGAACCCGAATTCCTCACGAATCACCGACCAGAGATTCCCTCCGAGCTCGAGAAGGTCATCGAGAAGGCGCTGGAGAAAGATCCCCAGCGACGATATGCGTCTGCCGGCGAGCTCGCCGAAGATCTGGAGGGCGTACTGACGCGATTGGGCTCAGGTGGCGACGCAGAACTGCTGAGAATACCCAGGATGGGTCGACGCCAGAAGCGTCGCGCTGCCTGGGCAGCAGGCATTGTGGCAGGCGTCGTGTTGCTCGCGGCCATATTCATGCTGCGGGATGAAGCAAAGAGTCCTGACACCTTCACCATTGCCGTCCTTCCGATGTCCCTGGAGTCCGGTGATGACGCGGATGAGTGGCTCAGCTCCGGAATGACGGATGCGCTGATTACCGACTTGGCCCAACTCGAGAACCTGCGGGTCATTTCGAGTCGCTCTACCATGCGATACCGAAACTCGGACCGGAGCGTCCCGGAAATAGCCCGAGAGCTGAAGGTCAGCTACGTCGTCGACGGTTCGGTCCGAAAAACTGGGGATCAGGTTCAGGTTTCTGCCAGGCTTGTAGACGGCGCCAGCGATCAATACGTCTGGGCCGATCGATTCGAGTCGAGTTTCTCAGAGGTGCTCGACACACAGGCGCTGATTGCCCAAGCGATCGCGGAGAAAATCCACGGGGCGGTGACCCCGAACGACCAGGCGCGCCTCTCGAAACGACGGACAATCGACCCGGAAACGTACGAGGCGTACCTCAAGGGCATGCACCATCTCGGCAAGTACACGCCGGAAGACATAAAGAAGGGACTCGCCTACCTCCACGAGGCCGTCGAAAAGAATCCGGGAGACGCTCAAGCCTGGGCGGGATTGGCCCTTGGTTACGTTACTGTTGGGCATGGTCCGTCGCCAACTCCCGACGTGCGACAGCGGGCGAAAGCGGCAGCGACGAGAGCCATCACACTCGATTCCACGCTCGCCGAGGCGCAGGCCGCCTACGCTATCGTCAAGGACTACTATGATTGGGATTGGGATGCGGCTGAACGTGCGTTCAAGCGATCCATAGAGTTGAATCCGAGTCTCGCGATGAGCCACTATCACTATGCCTGGATGCTGGTGATGTTCGACCGCATGGATGAGGCGATCGCGGAACACGAGCTCGCTGTGGAGCTGGATCCCCTGTTCCCGCCCCAGGTGGCTTGGATGGGCGATATCTACCGGATGGCGGGTCGATACGAGGAGGCACTCCGTGAGGCGGACAAAGCGCTCGAGCTGGGCGACAAATCGGGAATCGCCTATCTGGTTCGAGGAAACGTCTTCGCCGAACAGGGAGATCTCGAGGTGGCAGTCGTGGAGCATGAACGCATGGTAGAGGCGAACCCGGCCTGGAAAGGATTTTTGGGCGCTTCCTACGCCAAGGCAGGGAGAATTCAGGATGCCATGCGTATAGCCAAGGAAATCGAATCGGCGCCCACGTCGATGGATGCATTCCAGTTGGCCTTCCTCTATGCCGAGCTCGGGAATGCTGACGAGGCGTTTCGATGGGTCGACTATGAGCCAAGTCATGCCTTCCTTCCGTGGCTGGCGACCCGCTGGGCGCCGCTATACAGTCTCAGCGGCGATCCACGGTATGAAGTGTTTTTAGAGCGGCTCGGTCTCCCGCAACATCGGGCTTCTGAGGGAAAACCGGTCGCGCAAGGCCCAAACGTACTTCCGCCCTCGATGACCCACGATTGAAATCGTGGGCTGGCAGGTAACGTAAGCCGAAGCAGTCCCTAGACAACCACCCCGGGCTTCAGCCCGGGGTTGAGGCCGAACTATACTTCTCCGAGCCGGGCTTCAGCCCGGCGAGGCCCATCTTTCATCTCAGCGACTCGTCCGGACGACCCGCATCACATGGTTCCTCTGACCCTGCTGAAAACGCACGAAGTAAACGCCATCGGCTACAGGACGCCCGGCGCCGTCCCTCCCATCCCATTCGACCTCATGCTTCCCGCCCGCGGCGTCTGCCGAAACGAGCTCGCGGACCCGGCGCCCCATGACGTCGAATACTTCGATTACGACCGGCCCCGACTCTGTGATCTCAAACGGAATCGTCGTCGTTCCGAAGAATGGGTTCGGATAGTTCGGTCGCAGGGCTGACAATGCCGGCGGCGGCAATTCGGACGGATCATCGATCGTCGTACCAACCCCGACCAACTCGGCGATTTCCGCGTCCGACAACGCCCGGTTGTAAATGCGCACGTCGTCGATTTCCCCTTTGAAGTTCCACTCGGTGTTCCCCGGGAGCATCTGCGCGATCGACAAGTCGATGCTTGTCGTCGCCATTGGGCCGGAAAATGCGGTTTCCCCCTCCGGCAGCCCGTCGACGTAGATCATCATCTTGCTGCCGTCGTAGGTGACCGCCACGCCGTAAACGGAGTCAGGCTTGAGCACGACCGGCGAATCCAGGTCCTTTACCGAGGTGGTCGTTTTCACGGTCCAGCGCAGGCGGTGCTCGGGCGTGATCGAGACCTTCCATCGATTCTGCCAGCTGCCGTGCGAGACGAGAAACGCCTCGCGGTCAGGCAACTCGTAAGGTTTCATCCAGAACGCCACTGTAATCGCATCCTGAAAATCGAGTGACGGATGCGCTGCCACAATCAGCGCGTCATCGATCCCGTCGAAGGCATAGGCGGCACTCGGGACGCCGTTCCGATCCTCCACGAGGACTGCGCCCAGTACCGTTGCGTGATTCTCGAATCCGCTCTCGTCCATTGCATTCCCCGTAAACGAGTAATTCGCCACCACATCTCCGGCGACGATGCCTACACTGTCGGCGGCGGATGCCCCCTCGCCGTCGTTCACCAGGCAATGGAGCACGTAGTATCCAGGCGAGCCCGGGGACGTCCAGGTGACGACGGATCCTTCACCGGCGATCGTTCCATCCTCGGCCTTCCACTGGTATGTCAGGGGATCGCCGTCGTCGTCCGTCGCATCACACGTCGCAACCGTCGAGCCGCCGACATCGGTTATCGTCGGATCCACGGTAAGCGCTTCGATCACAGGGGCATGATTGGAGAACACGGTCACACCGATTGTTTCGGCGGCCGATCCTCCCTTCCCGTCGTCCACAGAACACAAGATGTCGTAATCGCCTACCTCCTCTGGGGGAGTCCATGTCACGGTCTCGCCCACTCCCGAAATCTCACCGCCTGATACGAGCCATCCGTAGGTCAGACCATCGCCGTCTCGGTCGGATGCGGTGCAATAGAGGGTCGCGCTTCCGCCTCGAAAGACATCGCGTGGTGACGCATCGAGCGCCTTGATGCGAGGCTTGGAATTGGCGGCGGACAGACCCGCGCCGTAATCCACTATCACGCCATCGATCAGCGTCCGATTCGCGTCGTACGTTACCGAGCCTCCCGCCGGTGCGAGCACCAGCATCACGGCGCCGTCTCTCGGTATCGTCACCTGCACGGCTTCGGCCGCCCCCATGAGGAGGAACTGGTTCGACACGGCGTCGAACAGATCAAACGTACCGCCGCCTTCCAGATCCACGGTGACGGCCATGTCCTCCCCGTGCGGATTGTAGTAGAGATATGTCGGGTAGGCGTCGCCCCGGAAGAAGTCGGTTTTCAGGAGGTCGAGCCGCAGAATGCCCGGGACGTCCGTGGTGTCCAGAATCCCGGCAAGCATGCCGACGTGAGAGGAGCTGTAGAGCGCGAGATTGGTGTATCCCCATTCACCCGCGATCGCGTCGCCGGTAGCATACGGGCTCTGCCCGGATTGCGTTTGTCGAATCGCCTCATGCCCGATATAGGATTCGGGATCATACTGGAACGCCCACTCGTCGCTGTCCTGATTCGCGGCAGGGAGGTATTTCGGATAGAAGAGTCGTGAGGCGTTGGCGAGGTTGAGTATCCATTTCCCGATCGCGCGCGCAAACCGATCGTCGTATCGCGTCGTTGGCGCGAGCGCTGCCGCCTGCTGATAGCCGTTCATCATGAAGGCGTAGTCGTTGAACGACTCTTCGCCGATGAGGCCGTGCACGTCGTACCCGCCCCACGTTCCGAGCAGTGATCCCCAATTTCTGAGCGGACCGACGTCGAAGGTCCAGTTGACCATTTTCTCCACGTCGTAGGTCGTGCCCAACTCGGCGTTCATACGCGCGGCCGCGTACACGCCATAAGGCAGCTGCAGTTCGTAGGATGGATTCGAGGTCCTGCCGTTCAAGAACTCCAGAGCCCACTCCGCGCCGCGGCGAAACCGGTCGTCGCCGGTCTCGACGAAAGCGCTGTATAACAGCCAGCCGATTGCCCCGGCCGCTTCGGGTTCCCTGACACCGGTGAGGAGGGGCTTCATTTCCGGGAAGGACCAGGCGCGGTAGTTCATATTGGGAACCGTCCATGGCGTCGCCTGACCGCCCATCTTCTCTACGGCTTCGAGAAAACGGCCGGCGATCGTCGTGAACTGATGCTCGAAATCACCCGTGCCCGGGTACAGGTCGTAGAGCTGGTAGAAGAAGACGTTGGGCATCGTCTCGTACCACCAGTCGTCGCCGCTCGTCGTGATGGGGAGGTTCAGGTAGATGTTCTCCTCAGGCCGCCTGTTGAAATACTCCTCGGACATGAGGACCCAGTTGTATCCATTCTGATCGCTTTTGTCGATTCCGACGAGCGACGCGCCGACCAGTGCCGGGAGGACGTTTATCGCCTCCCCAGAGCGCTGCCGGGGCGTCCCGACGACAGTCTCCAAGCCGAAGCTGTCGTGTTCGGGATAGTTGACCGTAGACGTGTTCAGCCAGACGAGCGGCAGATACTGGCCGGTCTTGTCAAAATCGAACACGAAATCGTCGTAGCCGATTGCTGCTTCCTTCCAGTTTCGCATCTCGTAGGGAGATGGAAGATTCGGCATCTGCTCGATGCGGCTGACGAGAATCTGCTGCGCCTGCGAGAGGGAGCCGACCGAACCAATCATGACGAGTAGTAGTGGCAGTCGCATAGAGCGCTCAACTTGCGCCGACTTCGTGCAGCGTCCGATCGTAACAGAAGTGCCTCGGGGCGCTCAAACTATGTCTGAACGTACATTACGACCAAGCAAACAAGGAGTTCATTATGGATATCGGAATGATCGGGCTGGGCAAGATGGGAGCCAACATGGTTACTAGACTCCTGCGCAATGATCACCGCGTCGTCGCGTTCGATCTGAGTGAGATCACCGTCCGGGAAGCGGTGGACGGCGGAGCGGTTGGCGCGCATTCGCTCAACGAACTGGTGGATCAGTTGGAGTCGCCGCGCGTCGTTTGGGTAATGGTGCCGGCGGGCCGGCCAACCGAAGAGACGGTGACGAGTCTG
>DATKEJ010000362.1:0-5855 GCA_035512315.1 Rhodothermales bacterium
CCATTTCCTCATCGACGTGGCCCTCACTCACCGTGAATTCGAAGTAGTCGTCCCGGGAGAAAGGCCTGAAGGTCGAGATCTTCACATAGTTACCCGTCGTGGGCGCCGTGTTTTCTGTTCCGAAGAACGAGAAAGTGACAACATGGCGAAATCGATGTACACCCAGCGTCAGATCCGCAATCACCAGCGCATCGCTGAGGAGGTCGAGCTCTCCATTCTCGTCCAGGTCGCGGACGAATAGGTCGCAGGCCTCGTTCGTCGTCAAATTGGTGCACCATACTGGGATTTCGACGCCCGAAAGATGACCGGCATACCGGCGGGTCGGCGTGGTGTAAAGCGAGTCCTTCCAACGCAGCTCGTACTCGTAAGGTGAGGCTACATAGCGCTGTGAGTCATCAGGCTCGATCTGGACGAACCAATTAGTGCTGTACCCTTCGAGTCCGAACGGGAACTGTTGGTAGACGAACTCACCCTCATCGTTCATCCCGGCCCATCCCGTCGCC
Organism: Rhodothermales bacterium; assembly: GCA_035512315.1. Lineage (GTDB taxonomy): Bacteria > Bacteroidota > Rhodothermia > Rhodothermales > DATKEJ01 > DATKEJ01. Next base: position 504 of record DATKEJ010000362.1, read on the forward strand.
GCCTGGTTAATTCCGGGCCCATCGTTCTGCATCGCAACCACGAAACCGTCGACCGAGGGCGTCTTGTCGGTCATCGGTGACCACGGGATTACCACTCTCCTCGACGTCACGTCCATGAGCTGGTAGGCCGTGGTCTCGTAAATGTCTCTCAGCGTCGCGGTCGTATCTCTGAACAGCAGCCGGTAAACGACATCGGGGCGCAATTCCGAATTGTTGACTACCGTGACAGAGGCGGAGCCGGTTCCAATACCCTCGGTGACTCTACTCAGATCTTCATTGGCGGAAGCCTCGACGTAACCGGCGGCACGAGAACGAGGAACGACCGCCACCGCGTTCGGGGTCAAGCCTCGGATCTGCCCGGCCTGATCGACACTGATGTTAAAGGCGTTTTCTTGAGGATCGACGGGCGCGGCGTCCGGATTCGGAGAGTCCGGACCGGGTATAAATCCCCTGTCATACGCCACCAGGACATAGTAGTAGGTCTTTCCATTGGTGACGTTTCGGTCGATGTAGGAGAACTCCAACCCAGTATCGTCGCCTAAATCATAGATCGCCGTGTTCTCCATGACTGGGACCGTTCCTCTGATACCATTGATCAGGTCCCACTGCGCAATTGGTTTGTTGAAGACGGGGATCCCGTATACGTTGGTCACGTTTCGGGCATCGGAAAGCAGATTATCGGTGCCTTTGTAGAGCTTGTACCCCTCGAAATCGAACTCCTGCGTGAACCGGTCGTAGCTGGCCAGGGACAGCGTATCCCACGACAGCACGATGTAACCGTCACCTTCCTGCGCTTTCAGTGTCGGGACGATCGGCGGTTGGGCAAATCGGTAGTCGGCATTATAAATGCGCTGGACTGTCTGTCTGTTACGGAAGAAGTCGGCTTCGTCCTCTCCGAAGAGCCAGGCCGTGGAGAAAAAGTCGGTATTGTTGGGGCCGAGCGTCACCGGCCCCGAGCTGAAGTTGAGAAACGGCTCCACGTCGGCTACGAAAGTTTGGGGATCATGGCCGAGCTCGAATTGCGACTCTATGATGCGCGCCCACATCCACGTGTCGTCGCGCAGGTTGTCGCCCGCTTCATAGAAAGGACGAGAACTCAGATGGAAGCCGGTGAGACCGATCTGGTCACTCTCATCGACGTCGAGCTCGTCGAAGTTCGGCTCGCGAATGGTCGGTATGCCGTCGGCTTCTCCGAGGTCGGGGCCGGGATAACCCGGATCAAAAGGACCCAACCCGTCCCGTCCAACATCATCGTTTATCAGCTCGCCTGGGTCGACTACGCCATTGCCGTTCTTGTCCTCGAATCCGACCCAATCCAGGTCCTCGTCTCCAGTCCACCAAACACCGGCGCGATAAGCGGGGCGGCTTGCAAGTACTTCGTCGAAAGTCTCCCCATTGTCGCCGTTGAAGATTACAAAAGCTTCCGTGTTGTAGTTGGCCTCGACGTAGGCTCTGATCTCATCCCGTCCCTCTATCCTGAAGCCCGGGCCTCCGAATCGGAGTTCGTCGGTGATGCCGTCCTGGTCGTTGTCCAGTCCGTCGAACTGGTTGGTCGGACTTTCGAGGAAGGCAAACCCTGTGTATCCGAGCTTATACGTGCCTCCCGACATGTGCTGGCCTATGCCGTCCTGGTCCCACCCGTACGCGATGTCGAGCAGCGGGTTGAAGGCGGCGTTCTCATCCCCCTCCTCGTTACCGAGGCCGTAGTCGACGAACTGTGCGAACCAGAGGCCCGTCTTGGTCGGACCTCGCGGCAGGTCGATGACCTCGCCGTAGTTCGTGGCGCCCTTGTTCGTGATACGGTAGATAAGGAACATCGCGTCCTCGGCCAGGACGTTGGCCCACTGAAGGATGCGGACATTCATCTGAAGGCCGAGCCCTCCTTCTGTCGGATCGTTCGGGTCTGGATAGAAGATGCCGTGTTGGCTGAACGGAGTTCCAAGCTGGGAGTCGATGGCGTAATTGAGGTCGCCGAAGTCGTCCATGACGTAGAAGCTCTCCAGGTCCGCGCTAAAGACGCCTTTGCCGAACATTCCATTCCACGATCCCGGCCATCCCGAATCTTCCTCCAGCAGCTTGTCGGGCCAGAATGCCGGCCAGGAAGTCGGGTCGTCGCTGATCGCCGGCACCGGTTCCCGCTGGCTCGTTATGGGGCTGCGGCGCAGATCGTTGTGGAACCCGTTGAGCGGCAGCCAGCCCCAGATCCGCCCGTACGCGTCGATTCGAGTTCCGGCGCTCCGATAGTGTATCGAGACAGGATTGAGGAGTGTATCGGGCGTTCCCGACGGCCAGAAGTTGTACGGGGCCACCGAATAAGCTTCTCGCTGGCCTCGAACCAGACCTGCTACGATCACGGCGACGCCGTCGATGTGGCGTCCTCCAATGCTTCTGGGCCAGATGCCCCACGGCCAGTCGTTCCAACGGGCGAGCTCTCCATGGTTCCGGTAGTTCGTCTCGATGAGGTTTCCGTCAAGAATGCCGCGGGCGACGGCCTCGGCAGTTCCCCGGTACTCGTCGGGAATACTCGATCCCTCCTGAGCAAGGAGCGGACTCGATCCGAATTGGAACAGAACCAGTACCAGCGCGGAGGAAAGCAGGACCGTCCTGACGAGTTCCGACGACGGACGGCAGGTTCGCCGTATCACTTGCCGAAGCATATTCGATATTTGAGTGTCTTGCTTTGCCAATGGTCCGACTAAAGATTGTATCTCATTCCGAAGTAGACCCTACGCGGAGCGGAGAAACGCCACTGCTCTACGAAGTAGTCTTCAAGCGTGTTCAGGCCTCCTACCTGGGCTCCTGATCTGCGGAAGAGCTCCATGCTTAGTGATTCATCGCTGCGCCCCGAATCGTTGTAGACGCCTGTATGGGCCCTGCTGTCAAACAGATTGTCGATCTGCAGCGTGAAGCTCAGATTGTCCGCGAGGAATGGAGGTGTCAGCCCAAGACGCAAATCGGCCATATAGTTGCTGGGCCGGTCTCCGTTGTTCTCGATGTAAGAGACGATGAAATTGCGCTCGGTCGTGTAGGGCGTACCGCTCTGGTATCGATTGACCATCGTCATACTGAGCCATTGCCACGGCGCGTACGTGATGCTGTTGTTGAGCACGTGGCGGCGATCCCAGTCGAGTCGGACCAGGGTCAGGATTTCTTCTTGGCCGGCCTGGAATCGGTCAAATGCCTCGTTGGGATCCGACGAGGTGCCGTCGGCGAACTGCAAGGTGTAGTCCACGTTCCAACTGATCGGTCCGATCGGTCGCTGGAACAGAGAGATCGTCACGCCGCGAGACGTGCCGACGTCGCGATTGATGTAGCGCACGAAGAAGTTGGTCGTTGCGACGTCGCGCTGGATCTCGACGCCGGTCAGGTTTCGGATGTCCTTGGAGAACAGCGTCAACTCGAGCCCCAAAGCATTGGTCAGGGCCTGTTGCAGGCCAATCTCGAAATGAAGCGTTCGCTCCGGGTCAATGGCCGGATTGCCGAACGTCGTGGAGTTGTCCTGCGGATTTACCTCGTATTCCGAATTCTCGTACAGCAGGTTCAGCGGGGGCGTCTGGAAGAACAGGCCGGCCGAGAATCTGATGGCACCGGAAGCGGATATCGGGAAGCCGATGCCAACGCGGGGACTTAGCTGATACCTTGCCGGAGCCTCCTCGCGATTGAAGAGAGAATCGCCGGTAGCGCCGCCCGCATCATTGTAAACCGGGATATATAGGTCGTTTGCTTGCGTCCAATCGATAGGAATCAGGTAGTCGGGCTCGAAATAGTCGAATCTCAGTCCAAAGTTCAGGACGAGATTCCTGTACTCCATCTTGTCCTGTACGTAGGCGGCGAGCTCATATGGACTCGTTCTGAGCGTATCGCGTCCAAACTCGTCGACAACCGGCATCGGTCTAAATCCGGTTCGTGAGCTGACCTCGATCCCATGGTTGGCTTGATGGATCTTGTGCAACCGGGCTGAGAAGCCCGCCTTGAGCTCGTTGATGCGATTGAACTGGACCGTGTAGTCGCCGAGTATCGTGTGGGTCTCGGTCACGTCCCTCGAATTAAACAGATCGTTTCCTCCGACCGAGAAAGCGTTCGCGCCGACGAGCTGATCGAGCTCGGGCGACACGTAGCGAGGATCCAGCAGGCCCGTCTCGTCGAAGTTGTCTGGAACGTCGTAGAGTTGCGATGAACCACGGTCGCGCAAATAGCTGTAGTTCAGACCGGCGAAGGACGTTGCTCCGGGTGTGAGCCGGAGCGCGACCAAGTGGAACTGGCTGCGATTGCTGTAGCGGTTTGCGCCGTCGGGGACGTACTTCCGCTCATGGTAATTGGCAAAATTCAGGTTCCAGCCGCTGTTCTCCTGGTAAACAAACTCGTACTCGCTCTTAAGCGAATTCGAAAGACGATAGGTCAGCTTGCCGTTAAACGAGTACCGCTCATGGTCATGAGGGACGAACTCCTGATCACCGGTTGATTCGATGATCCACGTTTGGGGATTGCCCGAGTTGAGATTCTGTGAGGAATCGGACGGAGCAAAGAGTCGTCGTCCGATCACCGTGCCTTCGTTATAGAAGTAGCGCCCTCCAAACTGAAGACCGATTCTCTCCCTCACAAGCGGCCCTCCCAGAGAGAACTGGACGTCTTTCCGCGCCGGAAACCCGGAGGCTTCGTGATAGGGAACCATGACCGATCGAAAATCCGTGGCGCGCAGGTTATTTCCGGGTTCTGCCGTGCGCCCCAGAAATTCGATCTCGCGTCCCGATGCGGTTGCGCCGAGCTCTCCGGAGAGGGAGCCAGACCAGCGGGATGGCACATCGCGTGTCAGGATGTTGACTACCCCCGACATAGCCTGACCGTATTCGGCGTTAAAGACACCGCTTATTACCTCGAGGCCGGCGACCATATTCTTCTCAACCTCAAATGCAGCCTGATTATTGATGGGGTTGATGATCGAGATGCCGTTGACCAGATAGGAGACCTCTCCGATACGTCCTCCACGAAAGTGACCGTCGACCACGCCGGCCTGAAGGTCAATCACTTCTCCAATGCCCGTGACCGGGAGAGCCTCGAGCTTTTCCTGGTCGACAAAGGACGTGGTGGTCGTCCTGTCCACCTGTATGAGCGTGCGTTCGGCCACGACGAGAATTTCCGCTCCCTCGATCACTTCTTCCTGCATGCGAACGTCAACGGTGGTTGTCTTGTCGACGATCACCTTTACCTCCTCGACTCTGGTCACGGCAAATCCCAGAAATCGGAATATGACGGTGTAGGTACCCGGCTTCACATTAAGGATGTCGTAATAGCCGTCGGGGTCGGTGACGGTACCCTGCTCAGTCTGTTCGATCAGGATCTGAACTCCGGGAA
>DATKEJ010000363.1:0-6821 GCA_035512315.1 Rhodothermales bacterium
AAGGAGATTCAGGAGGCATACGAGATCCTGTCTGATTCGGAGAAGAGGAAGAAGTATGACGCCATGAAAAAGAACCCGTTCGGATCGGGCTCTTTCGATGACTTCTTCTCGACTGAGGGCGGCACGAGGTTCTATCGTGCCCCAGACGGCAGCTACGTTCGTACGGAGTTCGGCGGCGCCGGCCAGGGTGAGGATCAGTTTGGAGACGGCGGACTCGGCGATGTTTTCAGTCAATTCTTCGGTGGGGGCCAAGCGCAGGAGCAAAGCGGTCGGCGGGTTAGAACCACACCGACTGAGACCACCGTGCAACTCTCATTCGAGCAGTCACTCAAGGGCGGAAAACTGAAGGTTGCGCTTCCCGACGGCGAGCGCATAAGCCTCTCGAGTCCCAGGGGGGTCCGCGACGGGTTTAAAGTCCGCCTCAAGGGGCGCGGAGCGTCGACCGCCAGAGGTCGCGGAGACCTGTTCGTAACCTTCAGGGTCAAGGAAAGCGGGGAGTTCCGCCGCGTGGCCGACGATTTGTACACGACGGTCACGATCAGTGCCGTCCAGGCCATGCTTGGGCACAGCCGCAACATCGAGAACGCGTATGGCGAAACAGTCAAGCTGACGGTTCCGGCCGGGATTCAACCTGGCGAGAAGCTCAGACTCCGAGGCCAGGGCGTTCGAACAGACGAAGGTGCGGGCGATCTTTACGTCGAGGCGAAAGTGTCAATCCCTCGAAATCTGTCCGCGAAGCAGCGCCGGGCACTCGATGAATTCCAGGACGGGACTGAGGACTAGCCCAACGACGCGGGCTCGTCATCATCGGTAACGATCCTGCCGAACCATGTCTCACCGGTCCGAAGCATGCGGCGTACATAGGGATGGCAGAGTTCGCACTGTCGGCCGAACTGGATGTGCTCCTGCAGCGACTCGATCGAACCTGCAGACGTTGCATCGGCGACCTCCTTCAGCTCGTCGAACCTCCGGTCAAAGCAGATACAGCGGTCGATCCTCACCTACAATTCTATTAAGTCCCCGCGGGCGGGAATGGTAACGGAGGCGTACCCCCTGTCCACCAGCGCCTTCCGGAGTCGTTCCTGTCGCTTCATCTCGCCGTGCACCAGATAGATGTTCTTCAGTCGATCGTGGTCCATAAGACTGATGAAGTCGAGCATCTCGGGCTCGTCGGCGTGGGCGGAGTACGAGTTCATGACGACGACCTCCGCCTTGAGCGAGTATTCCTCGCCGAAGATTCGGACCTTCGGCTGCCGATCGACGATCCGCTTGCCGAGTGTGTGATCGGCACAGTAGCCGACGATCATGACCGTGTTCTTCGGGTCCTCGATGTTGTTCTTGAGGTGGTGGAGGATCCTCCCCGCCTCGCACATCCCGGACGCCGAAATGATCACCATCGGGCCGCGCAGCGTGTTGAGTCGCTTCGATTCCTCGACGGCGCGGACATAAGTCAGCCGATCGAATCCGAAGGCATCGCCATCCTTGAGGATGTACGCGTGCAGCTCGCGATCATAGCATTCCGGATGGAGCTGAAAGACACCGGTAGCATTGACGGCCATCGGGCTGTCCACGTAAACCGGAATCGGCGGCAGCTTGTCTTCGTGCTCGAGCTGGTCGAGGATGTAGACGATCTCCTGTGTCCGGCCAACGGAGAATGCCGGAATGATGACCCGGCCCCCTCGACCGCTCGTCCGTTTGACGACTTCGAGGAGCTTTGCCTTTGACGTATCGGGCGGGTCATGCACCTTTCCGCCGTACGTCGACTCCGAGATCAGGTAGTCGCAGTCCGACATCGCCTGAGGATCTCTGAGTATCGGTCGGTTGGGTCTTCCCACATCCCCGGTAAAGCCAAGCTTTGTCGTTCGTCCGTTCTCGGTGATCTCGAGAACCATTGTCGCCGAGCCGAGAATGTGACCCGCGTCCCGGTATTCGACCCGTACTCCGGGCACCGGAGTGAACGCCTGCCTATATCCCACGCCCACGAAATGATCGAGGACTTCCTGCGCATCGTCCTGGGTGTAGAGTGGAGTCACGGGGGGCTCATTGCGTTCCTTATGGCGCTTATTTACGTACTTCGCGTCCTTCTCCTGGATGTGAGCCGAATCGAGCAGCATGATGGCGCACAGATCATAGGTCGCGAACGTCGCGTAAATCCTGCCACGGAAGCCGCGTTTCCAAAGCATGGGGAGCAGTCCCGAATGATCGATGTGAGCGTGGGAGAGGAGGACTACGTCGATCGAGGACGCGTCGAAGGGAAACTTACTGTTGATTTCGTTCGCTTCTGCCCGGCGTCCCTGGTACAGACCGCAATCCATCAGCAATGTGTGCCCGGATTCCAACTCCAGCAGGTGCATCGATCCAGTTACGGTCTGGGCGGCGCCCCAGAAAGTCAGCCTCATAAAGTCCTCTGTCGCTTGGGTGATTTTGAGTCTCAACGGCGCTCAACTTACCGAATTCACGGGGCGAATGCGTAGCAAAGTGTACCTGGACTTGTCCCGTCTCGCCTGCCGGCAAGACGCCGTGACAAAGTGCGCTGGTAACACCGTCTTAACACATCCGTTGTGCACTCTTAATCAAAATGTGACGCGCGGCTAACTCCAAGCGAGGCACGATTCTTTACTGTGTCAGGCGACCTTCGAAACTTTCAACCGGGGGAGTTATGCGCTCCGAGACTCGATTTCTAGCCCTTGTGACTGCCCTTCTGATGCTGTGGGTTGTGTCATCCGCCGTCCGCGAGTCGGCTGACGCGCCCTCGCCGAAAGTCGCTGCGACAAATACGGGGCCCAGCCATCCTTCGGATCAGCGCCTGAAAGAGGACATTCGAGATCTGCCCTACGGCCTGTCGGAGCTCTTGGGACTGAGGCCCGTCTCATATCGGTACACTGACTACCCGTCCCAAGCCAAAATCGGCTTGATCGCTCAGGAAGTGAAATCGATCGTTCCGGAGGTGGTGCACCTCTCACCAGAGAACTCCGAGGTACTGGCGCCTAGATACTACGCTATCAACTATGCCGAACTGGTGCCCTTGCTCGTCAGGTCGATTCAGCAGCAGCAAGCGGCGATCGTTTCGCTGGAGAACCGCATCGGAGCACTCGAAGCCTCCACTATACAGTGAGAGAAATCACCGCGACTGAAGAAGACGCGGCTCTCGCGCCTCGACCAGCACGGCGGCGTGGCGAGAAAGTCAACCTCAAGATCGAATCGATTCACGTGATCTGCGGATGAAATCCACGGATCCGTAGATCAGGGCGCCGCACGATCCGTTAGATTGAGAGGCTAAAGAACCGACCTTTCGACGAGACTCCCGATTACAATGGAATACCTCCGAACATCCACAGTCATTTGCGTTCTGGCAAGTTCATTTCTGGCTTTCGGATGCAGTCGCCCCACGTTTGACGAAACCGGTGCGACGGACGGACGGGCTGCAGAGGGCGCTAATCCGCCGGCCTGTGATGAGGACAACGGGGGAATCACGCTCCCAAACGGCTTCTGCGCGCTCGTCGTCGCGAACTCGGTCGGCTCCGCTCGTCACCTCACGGTTCGCGAGAACGGGGACGTCTACGTCGCCCTCCGCCAGCCGGAGGAGGGGGGAAGCATTGCCGCCTTGCGTGACTCAGACGGCGATGGGCGAGCCGACCAAGTCGCCTATTTCGGTGGAGGAAGCGGCACGGGCATTCACGTGCGCGGCGAGTTCCTCTACTTTGGTGCGGATACCTACATCGAGCGATATCGCCTCGACCGAGGCCAGCTCGTTCCTGGCGGGGAGCCCGAATCTGTCGTGGGCGGCTTTCCGGATCAGAGGGGACACCGGGCGAAGCCGTTCGAATTTGACGAGTCGGGACATCTGTACGTGAACGTCGGGGCGCCATCCAATGCATGCCAGGATCCTCCGAGAACGCTGGGCGTCGCGGGTCTCGATCCGTGTCCCATCCTCGAGAAGCACGCCGGCGTGTGGCGCTTCGATGCCGACAGGGTGGGCCAGAATTACGGGGGGGACGGCTACCGGTACGCGACCGGTATTCGCAACGGTGTGGCCAATGCGTGGAATCCCTTCACGAATAAGCTATACGTTGCGCAGCACGGACGGGATCAGCTTTCCGCGTTCTGGCCCGCGCTCTACACCGACTCGTTGAATGCCGAGCTGCCTTCCGAGGAGCTTTTCGAAGTCGACGACGGTGACGATTTCGGATGGCCCTACTGCTACTACGACCACATTCAGGAGAAGAAGCTTCTCGGACCCGAGTACGGCGGCGATGGATCAGAAGTGGGCCGGTGTGCCGGCATGGAGGATCCCATCCTGGCCTTTCCTGGCCACTGGGCGCCGAACGACTTGATCTTCTACGACGGCGACCAATTCCCCGAATGGTATCAGGAGGGGGCGTTCATTGCCTTCCACGGCTCGTGGAATCGCGCCCCGCTCGCGCAGCGGGGATACAACGTCGTCTTTGCCCCGTTCAGCGATGGCAAACCGGCTGGTGGATATGAGGTGTTTGCGGACGGTTTTGCCGGCACGGATCCCATCGAAGCGCCCGGTGATGCACGACACCGTCCGATGGGGCTGGCGATAGGGCCGGACGGGTCGCTGTATATCTCCGATTCGGTGACGGGAAAGATCTGGCGGGTGATGTACAGATAAATGCAAAATTAAAAATTCAAAACGCAAAATGGCCTTGGCCATCGTCGAACGCGGTTACCCGCTTTTGCCTTGCGGACGAGCGGGCGGCATCCTAATCATGGTGATCGCCCTCTGATTCCAATTGATCGCCGATCATGCACGAGAAATGCGTTCCTCTGACAATGGGTAGCCCCCGGTTTCGGTCCCTCGACGTGGGTCCGTTTAACTTGGTCGAGGCGTGGTTCCCTCCAAGATTGGTGTTGCCTCCGCATCTACACGACCGCACCACGTTTGCCGTCATGCTGGAGGGTTCGTTCGACGTCGGATTCGCAAGCGCTACCTATGCCTGTGAACCATCGTCGGTTTTCACGGAGCCTCTTGGCGACAAGCACGGAAACAAGGTGGGAGCAAAGCCAGCCCACGTCGTGGTGCTCCAACCGGACCACGCGCGATCGGATCTATTCGATCCCTGTCGTTCGATTTTCAACGAGGCCACCCACTTCAGCCATCGCGGAATCCACAGCCTCGGGTGGCGTTTGGCCTATGAGCTCCGAGCGCCTGATTCAACATCGGGGTTGTCGATGCAGGGGCTCGGACTTGAGATGCTCGCATTAGCGTGCAGGGTTGAGGCGCCGCGCGAAGCCCGACCTCCAGCATGGCTTGAGTCTGCGATGGATATGATCCACTCGACTTTTCTGGGTAATATCAGCATCGAGGACGTCGCGCGAGAGATTGACGTGCATCCGACTCACCTCGCGCGCGCTTTCAGGAAGTATCACCGTGAGTCCATCGGGGAGTTCGTCCGCCGGCTTCGCGTGGGCTGGGCGACAGACCGCCTTCTGGCATCTGACGATCCAATCGCTCAAATTGCCCTGGATGCCGGTTTTTCCGATCAGAGCCATTTCACTCGACTTTTCAAACGACAGACGGGAGTTTCCCCGGGTCGCTATCGCCGAGGCGTACGTGCCTAGGCCTCTCTGACGACCCGGGGTTCCTCCGGCACTGGCCCACTATCATCCGTCGACCTGAAAGTTACCCCCACTCAATTCCCAAGGACCGAACCGTGGCAGGGCCGCACTGTTGCAGAACGCTTCATTAGCTGCTTCGTCTCCGGCGCCGATGAGGGTCGACTCGTCGGGGGAACTGGCGCTGCCTTGTCCGTTGTCAATGACCGACCACCAGATGAACACTCCCGGCGGTAAGGTTGGATCGTTGCTCACCTGGATGAGTCCACCGATCTTGGCGCGATTGCCATCGTAAACGTTGAAGCACGTCACCGGGCCGTTAAAGTGAAACCGATCTCCCATAAAGGTCTGCTGGTAGTTAAAGCGCCCGCTGACGACGCCGTCGTCCTTTGAGGCTTTGAAGGTCAGTACGTTGCCGACCTCCGCGCCGAATAGGTCGGGCGGGACAGTGAAGTGTCCACCACCCCTCGCTGCGATGTAGGCGTCGCCCTTTGACAAGTTGGCGTCGTTTGACGCGGTCGCGACCCTGCTTTCCGGCGTCAGGGCTCCACTCACTTCCGATTCCGTGACGGGCTCGCATCCGAGAAGAGCGGCCGTGAGGAGAAAGAGGGCCACCTCTTTTATCGTTCGTTGATTCATCGTCAGTCTCCATTTCGTTTTACAATTCGGTTTCGATTGTTGCGCTTGGCGCGAATCCCATCGGCCTCCAGAACGGAGGATGCCCCAAGAGGGAGACGGACCCACGGCCCGATACGGCGGAGCCGAGGACCCATCTCCCATGACTGCCAGTTGGGGCGGACCCGCGCTGGTTACGACTTCTAACAAGCGTCAGTCCAGCCTTGAGCCCCCAGGTCCCAGAGTGGCAGTGGCGTCACTTCTGAGCACTCTGGAGATTTGCCGGGCGACTCCGGCCAAACGGCTTATTGCAGCCGGCACCGAATCATGGTACTAGCGGGAGGAGGGGACTTTCTTGAACGATGAGGGCATGATTTGAAGGGAGCGAGCGGCCATAGCTACCGTGACATCCCTAGGAGGAAGGGATCCCTCACTGCGTTCGGGATGACAGTCGGCGTTCGGGATGACAGTTAGGCTATGTCCATAAATGCAGAAAGCCTGCTCGCCCAACAGGGCGGCAGGCTTTCTGCTAATATGTCCTTGGCAACGACCTACTCTCCCACCTTTTGGGCAGTACCATCGGCGCTGCGGGGCTTAACTACTCTGTTCGGAATGGGAAGAGGTGG
>DATKEJ010000364.1:0-11679 GCA_035512315.1 Rhodothermales bacterium
GTACCCCAGGGCGGTTTGACGGCGGGATATCCATCCGGATCGAAGAACCGATTGTAGCCGGTGTGTCCGTACGGAGAGCCGGAAAACGTCTTACCGAAGTCGAGGCTGTCGTGCGGGAGTTCGCGGGTGGTCGGCTCGGGCGACAGCACGTAGTCCGTTATTGCATTCAGCTCCCTCTCCGTTAGGAAGCCGAAAGACGGCATGAAGCCCTTCCCGGTCATAATCTGCTTCGAAACCTGATCCCCCGACATTCGGCTCGCGAGTCCCTCCAGCGTCGGGAAGGACTGGTCGGAGCTGCCCTTGCGATCGGGTCCGTGACAGGCCGCACAGTGCATCATGTACGAATCGCGGGCAGTGGGTTCAGCGCTGCCGGACAACTCCACCATCTGGAGAATCCACGCCATTTCGTTCGAATTCACATAAAGCAGCGAGGACGTCGGATCCCACGCAGCGCCGCCCCACTCACCTCCGCCGTCAAAACCGGGGAAGATGATGGTTCCCTGCGTGGAGGGGGGGACAAACTGGCCGCCCGAACGTGACTTCCTGAACGTTTCGAGGACGGCGGTGCGAGCCTCGGGTGTCCGATTGGTAACCACCTCCTCGGTGAATTCTTGGCGTGCGAACGGCGGCGGCTGTACGGGAAACGGCTGCGTCGGCCACGTCACCTCTCCGGTCAGGTCGGAGGAGGGGAACGGCCTCTCCTCGACTGGAAACAGGGGCTCGCCCGTTTCGCGCTCGAAGAGAAACACGTAACCGCTCTTCGTAATTTGTGCCACTGCGTCAATACGCCGCCCGTCGTGCTCGACAGTCACGAGGTTCGGCGGCGCGGGGTGATCGCGGTCCCAAATGTCGTGGTGAACCGTCTGGAAATGCCAGATTCGTTCGCCTGTCTCCGCATTCAGCGCGATCACCGAGTTGGCGAACAGGTTCTGTCCAACGCGATTTCCTCCCCAGAAGTCGAAGGATGCCGATCCGGTCGGTATGAATACCATGCCGCGCTCTTCATCCACCGTGAGACCGGTCCAGGCATTCGCGCCGCCTATCCGGTTGTACGCGCTGTCGGGCCAGGTCTCGTAGCCGAATTCCCCCGGATGCGGGATGGTGTGGAACGCCCAGGCGATCTCTCCGGTGCGGACGTCGAAGGCGCGGATATGCCCCGGTGCGGCAATCGGACCCTCATCTACCACGCTGCCCATGATGAGCAGATCCCGATAAATCACTCCCGGCGTGCGCGCCGTTATGAACAGTCCCTGTGTGTCTCGGTCGAGGCCGGCGTGGAGATCGACCGACCCGTCCGCGCCAAACGACGATACCGGTGTGCCGCTCTGCGCGTCGAGCGCGAAGAGTCTCGAACCGGCGACCATGAAGATCCGTGCGCCGCTTCCATCCTCGCCCTCCCAGTAAACCACGCCGCGGTTGATTCCAGGACCCTCCAGCAGGGCGCCCGATGCAAAGGGATCGAACTTCCACAGCTCCTCGCCGGTCGCGGCATTCAGCGCGAAAATCTTGAGTTTGGGCGACGTGCCGTACAGGATTCCGTCAACTATGATGGGGTTGCACTGGATCTGCGTTCGGTCGTCGGGACCGATTTCGTCTGCACTGTAGGTCCAGGCGATCTGAAGCTGATCGACGTTGCGTCGGTTGATCAGGTCGAGGGATGAAAACTGAGTGCTTGCTTTGTCGCCCAAATAGACTTCCCAAGTTCGGTAGTCCGGGTTCTGCAGCTGGTCCGGCGGGGCCTGACATCCCACCGCAAGGAAGGCCGGCAGGGCCAACGTTAATGAGTGCTTCAGACTAGCGATGTGCATTGAGGTGTAGAGTTGCGGAAAGGGGATGACCGAAGATCGGACATTTTTCGGTAGGGGGACACTGCGAGTTCTGGTCGGGTCGGGACGGTCTGGGCTGCCTCAAATGGCCGGCGTTGCGATTGCGGACCGGTGCGGATGCGGCGTAAGATTTCTCACATAGAGAACTCAGAGAGCACGGAGCAAAGGACCGTCGAGTCGGGGTAGTCACCCCGGACCACCGAATCGTCGAGTCGGGACAGTCACCCCAGGCTTCAGCCTGGGGCAGTGAGCCGACCCACACCCTCCGAGCCGGGCTTCAGCCTGGCGAGTATAGCCCGCGTGACAAAACGGCTTTGGGGCTGAAGCCCAGGACAATTCTACCGTTGCTCCTTCCCCACGCTGAAGCGCGGGGTGACCCCCGTATCCGAATGCAGCCGGCGACGCGACGGAACCCGTTCGGACTCTTGGGTCAGCCCCTTACGAGGCGGCAAACTCTCTCTGAGCACGGTTTTGCGTGCCCGAGGACGCAACCCCGGGACGAGCGCAACCGTCTCCGTTCCCGAAGGTCACCGGATCCCGGCTTTCGCCGGGATGACAAATCCTACGGGAACCCCCCGAACCCGAGCCAAACACTATAAGGTTGTTCACAGCCGTCGTGTCAAAATTTGCATTTTAGAGTTTGCTGTTTGAAGTTTTGTTGTAGTAGTGGTTAACTCCGGTTAGATTTGTGCCGGCTGATCTCTACCACGATCTGGACCAGCGTCGAACGATTCAGCTCGGTTCCCTGATTAAGGCTGAACATGCACATCTAACGATTCCGTGCCATGGTTTTAACCGCATTGAGCGCGACGTCGCGCCGTCTCAACGCTCCGATAAAGTCCTGCCTCATTGTCCTGCTTCTGTTGTTCACGGCGACGCCCATGATGGCGCAACGTGTGTTCGATGTGGAGGGAACGGTGACGGACCGTGGCGGAAATCCCTTGCCGCTCGTCAATATCCGAGTCTCCGGTACCTCGCAGGGTACGGCGGCGACGATCGACGGGGAGTACACGTTGAGGATTGAGACGGATCAGGACCAGGTTACGCTGGTCTTCTCTTCTCTGGGCTACACCACTCAAAACGTCTCGGTCAGCAGTTCCGGGACGTATGACGTCGAGATGCCGGAGGACCTACTTGGATTTGACGAGGTCGTCGTCACGGGTACGTCAGGGAGTACCGAGAAGCGTCAACTCGGCAATGCGATCTCGACCGTCAGTGCAAACCAGCTTCGCGATGCGTCCGCGATCGACGTGACCGCGGCCCTCTCGGGGAAAGTCTCCGGAGCGCTCGTGAAGCAGACGTCGGGTTCGCCGGCCGGCGCCATCTCGATAAAGCTCAGGGGAGTCAGCACGATCAACTCCGATGCAGAACCGCTCTACATCATCGACGGCGTGATTGTCGACAACAGCTCGAACGAGCTCGTCGTTGTCGGGAGCGGAGGTGTTCAGAACCGGCTCGTCGACCTCAACCCGAGGGATATCGAGCGCATCGAGATCATCAAGGGCGCTGCCGCCGCCGCCATCTACGGTTCTCGAGCGAGCAACGGCGTGGTTCAAATTTTTACGAAACGCGGCCAGACCGGAGCGCCTCAAGTGACCTTCAGTTCGAGCGTGGTCATGAACAGCGTTCGAGAGAAGCTGAAGGTCAACGAAGCTCCGTTTGCGTGGGTCGATCCGACGAACAACACCAATCTCGAACGAAGGGCCGTCGACCGATATGACTACCAGGACTACATTTTCGACACGGGGGTTGGCAATGAGTCTTATCTCTCCGTTTCGGGCGGCACCGGGACGACAAACTATTTCGTCTCCGCGTCCAATTACTATAACGAAGGCATCATCCGAAACTCCGACTTCAACCGCTCGACCGTTCGCGCCAACCTCAACCAGGTGCTCAGCAACAAGGCTTCGATCGATGTCGGAACGAGTTTGACCAGAAGCTTCAGCAACGACATCCCGACGGGAGGACCTGGTTTCTTCGACGGCTCCATCACAACCCTCCAATTCGTTGCGCACGAGACGGATGCCACGCCTGACGCGCTGGGTAACTATCCCGCCCTCGCCGGAGGCGGAGCGGCGTTCGGCAACGTCTTTGAGATCGTCGACGTCTACAAGTTCACCCAGGAAATCAACCGGTCTACTACCAACGTCAAGCTCAACCTGACGCCATGGACCGGCTTCTCGGCGGATGCGATTGTCGGCTACGACAACTATACGCAGCTGGCGCGCGGGTTCAAGCCTGTAGGCACAGTCGCGGATGCCGACGGTTTCACGCGTCGCGGCGACCTGACGAGCAAACTGCTCAACTTCGACGTCAACGCCAAGTATAATCGGGCGCTAACCCCCTCTGTGACCTCAACGACCGGCGCGGGGTTCACCTTCCAGTACGACGAGTCCGAGCAGATCATCAACGAAGCTTCGAACCTCGGCCCAATCGTAGAAACGATCGACGGGGGAACGCTAACCGTGCGATCCGACCTCGTCTCCGAAAGGAGCGTGACCGGCGTCTATCTGCAGGAAACGATCGGACTGAATAACAGGATCTTCCTCACCGCCTCCGGTCGGATAGACGGGTCCTCAGCGTTTGGTGAGGACGAGAACTCGCAGTTCTATCCCAAGGTGGGCGCCTCGTGGATTTTGTCCGAGGAGAATTTCTGGAAGCAGAGTCTTGGTGGAACCGTTTCGTCCTTCAAACTCCGCGCGTCGTGGGGCCAGTCGGGTAACGTGACCGGAATCGGGCCTTTCGAACGCTTCACCAACTACAATCCGGTCTCTTTTCTGGGCGAGACAGGTCTCATTCCCTCCACCCAGCTGGGCGACGAGAGCATTGAGCCGGAGACGCAGACCGAGCTCGAGATCGGCGCCGACTTCGCACTTCTCAACAACCGGCTCGCGTTCGAGGCAACGTGGTACGATCAGAAGATCGAAGACCTGCTGCTTCAGCGCGTCCTCGCTCCGTCAACGGGCGCCAACACGCGGATCGAGAACCTGGGTGAGTTGACCAACACAGGGTTCGAGCTGCTCACTCGCGCGACGGTGATTCAGAAGCGAGACCTTGGTCTCAACTTTGTCGCCACGCTCAGCACCAACTCCAACGAGGTGGTAGACATCGCAGGCCCGAAGTTTGCGATCGCAAACGGCAACTTCGCCAGGCAATGGGCGATCGAGGGCCAGCCGCTCGGTGTCTTCTATGAGACACCGTACGCGCGGAATGAGGACGGGACGCTGCTGCTCACACCGGGAGGTCTCCCTCAAGTCGAGCGAGGCAGCCAGGCCGTCTATGACGGGTGTATCCTCGAAGGGACGCTGTCAGGCGGAGATTGCACCGGCGTGGTGCCTGGAGCGAGACGAGACGCGGACGGCCAGCCCACCGGTAATCCCATGAGCGTCATCCTCGGCGACGCCACACCGGAGTGGATCGGCTCCTTTATCACCCAGGTCGAGTACCACGACTGGGGCTTCCGAATGCAATGGGACGCTGTCCAGGGCTTCGACGTGTACAACTGGAACCGGCGCAACTTTGACCGTCACAACTACAGAGGCGGCTACGACTACGGACTCGAGCTTCTCGACGATCCACCGGATGTTTGTGAAGACGGCGTCTGCTATGAACGGAAAAAAGGGTGGGCCAACGCCGCGGGCAGCGGCCTCATCGACGAGGAGTACATTGAAGACGGCTCGTTCATCAAGCTGAGAGAGATTCTCGTTTCGTACACCATCCGGCCTTCTACGAAATGGGTCAGAGCGGTCGAGATTCGCGTTGCCGGTCGAAACCTCCTCTCGATCGACGACTACGAGGGCTTCGATCCCGAGGTGTCAATCGCTGGGCGTGCCACGGGGGTATCCGGTTTCGATTTCGGCACGGTTCCGATTCCGCGGACCGTCATCGCCGGATTCACCATCGACTTTTAATCCTGAAGGCCTGATTATCATGAGACGCAAAACCATCTTAGCAGTCGCTTTCGGGCTCTCGATCTCCGTGCTCGGAACGTCCTGCGACTCTTTTGAGAACCCGAACGCCGCGAGTGAGGACCAGGTCGTCAATACCCTAGACGGTCTTCAAGCGCTGGCGATCGGAATGAAAAGGGAGTACCAGATCAACTCTCTCGACGAGGTTATAAGGGCATCCGGCCTCAGCGCGCGCGAGCTCGGCGTTGTACTCGGCTTTACGAATCCCCAGGACCTCGAGGCCGGGGGCGCCAATTTGAGGCCCGACAACGGTATTCCGGTCACGATCTGGGCGACGAGCTTTCGAGTACTGGGGATGGCGGATGCCATCATCGAGAATGCTCCGAACGTGATTTCGGATGCTCCGACACGGAACGCGTTCCTCGCTACCGGCTATCTGTTCCGCGCGATCGCGATCGGCAATCTCTATATGTTCTGGGAGTCGTTTCCCACTGAGGTGAGCTCGGACGGTGAGGGCCAGTTTGTGCCGAGAGCTACCGCGCTCCAAGCGGCGATCGCAGATCTCGAGGCCGGTCTGTCGGCCCTGGGGGGCGCGGATCCGCCGGCCGGTTTCAGGACTGCCGTGTTCGGAACGAACAACTTCGACCTCAGGGCTGTGCTCGAGGCGCATCTGGCCAGGTACAACGGATTTCTGGGCAACCATGCGGCTGCAATCGCGGCCGCCAACCGAGCCCTTTCCGGAGCAACGACCATTTCTCAGTGGTCCTACGAAGCGACGAATCCGAACCAGATGTGGTTGCAGACGAACCAGGAGCCTGCGACCTACAGGCCGCTGGATAACTTTGGCTTCGACTCCACGGCGTACGTCGTCCCCGACGAAGACGGCCGGAAAGCCTTCTTTCTCGTGCCGAGCGATGCGATCGGAGAATCATCCCGACTCCCGGTGGAGACCATGGCGGGTTTCTTCAGCGACCAGGCCGACCCCATACCCGTCTACTTGCCGGGCGAGATGTACCTAATCAGGGCGGAAGCCGAAGCTCGCTCGGGCAACCTCGCCGGGGCGACAGTCTCGATCAACATGGTTCGTGAGAAAACCGATGACCCATGGGGCGTGAACGCGGGACTGGGTCCGTACGACGGTCCCCAGACGGCCGAGGCCCTCCTGGCGGAAATCTACCGTAATCGAAAGGTGGAACTGTTCCTTACCGGGCTCTCGCTCGAAGACAGCCGCCGGTTCGGCCAGCCGATACAGCCCAGCCCGCCCGATTTCGACTCGTACGATCGCAACCGGAATTTCTACCCGTTCCCGCAAACCGAGCGCGACAACAACCCGAATACGCCGGCCGATCCGGCGATATAACGCTTCGGGTTCCAGGTTCCAAGTACCAGGTTCCAGGTTCCAGAGGATCGGGTTTCTGCGAGGGGGGGCTGTCTGAGCGCGACAGCCCGTTTCGGAGGCACAGACCCGCAATTCGCCCATCCCCCCCGAAAGTCGATTCCTAAAACTCCCTCCAAGACGTTAGATTGCGCCTTCCGTCCAGTCCGTGATTGAGATTAGGTCTATGCAACACTCTCTCGGATTCGCAACGGCGTCGGCTTCCTCAAGAGAGCTCCCGTACGCACCCCCGTGGAAGGTTCTCCTGATTCCGCTTCTGTTCGTACTCGCGGCTTGCGGCGGTTTAGAAAACCCGATGACGGTGACGTCACCCGACGCTACGATCGTGGTCAATACCTGGGTCGATTCGGGGCAGCCGTACTACCAGGTAACGACGTCCGGCAGGGATGTCATCCGGCCGTCAAGGCTCGGATTCGGCATTGAGGGTGATCCGGATTTCGGAAAGAGCTTCTCTGTCCGGAGCCTCGAGCACTCCTTCTTCGACGAAACTTGGGAGCAGGTATGGGGTGAGAAGCGATTCGTCCGCGACACGCACAACCAGCTCCGGCTGAGTTTGGAGGAGAACGACGCGCCCCACCGCCGACTCGACGTCGTTTTTCGGGTGTTCGACGATGGTCTGGGTTTCCGATACGAGTTCCCGGATCAGGATTCACTCCGCAGCTTCAATATCAGCGACGAGCTAACCGAGTTCGCCCTGACCGCTGATCACACGGCGTGGTGGATCCCCGCCTACCGGAACAACCGCTACGAGTACCTCTACACCGAGTCCTCCTTGAGCGAGGTCGACACGGTGCACACACCGTTCACTCTCGCGACCGCCGACGGCCTTTATCTCAGCTTCCACGAAGCCAACCTGACCGACTTTCCGAGCATGACGCTGGCGCACACCGGCGGGAACGTTCTAAAATCCGATCTGATTCCCTGGGCTGACGGGACCCGCGCCAAAGTCACCGCCCCGCACGTATCGCCCTGGCGGACGATCCAGATTGCGCGCAGTCCGGGTGAGCTGATTACCTCCTACCTCATTCTGAATTTGAACGAGCCGAATCAAATCGATTACACCTCTTGGATCACCCCTGGCAAGTATGCCGGCATCTGGTGGGGAATGCACATCAATACCATGACGTGGGGGTCGGGGCCGTTGCACGGCGCGACGACCGAGAACGCGAAGCGATACATCGACTTTGCAGCCGAAAATGGATTTCTGGGCGTCCTTGTCGAGGGCTGGAACATCGGATGGGACGGCGACTGGTTCAACAACGGCAACGTTTTCAGCTTCACGGAGGCATACCCCGACTTCGACATCGAGGAAGTGGCCTCGTACGCGCTGTCGAAGGGAGTTCGGCTCATCGGACATCACGAAACGAGCACCGGCGTGCTCAACTACGAGCGCCAGATGGAGGATGCGTTCGACTTGTACAATCGTCTCGGCGTGAATGCGGTCAAGACGGGGTACGTGGGAGATCGGGTCGACGGGGGCGAACCGCACCACGGTCAGTTCATGGTGCGTCATTTCCGTCGCGTCGTGGAGCTGGCCGCAAGCAAGGGCATCATGCTCAACGTCCACGAACCGATAAAGGACACAGGCATCCGTCGCACGTGGCCGAACATGATGACGCGGGAAGGCGCTCGCGGGATGGAGTACAACGCATGGGGCGCCGAAGGCGGCAATCCGCCCAAGCACACAACCGTGCTGGCGTTCACGCGGATGCTCTCGGGGCCGTTCGACATGACCCCGGGCATCTTCGACCATGACTTCGAGACACGACCCGACAACATCGTCCCAACCACGATCGCCCGCCAGCTCGCGTATTACGTCGTGATCTACAGCCCGCTGCAGATGGTCGCCGATCTGCCCGAGAATTACGAGGGCCACCCGGCTTTGAAGTTCATTCTGGACGTTCCGGTGGATTGGGAGGACACCGTGGTTCCGTCGGCGGCAATCGGCGACTACGTGGTGATCGCGCGCAAGGATCGCAACAGCGACGACTGGTATCTCGGCGCCGTCACAGATGAAAACGAACGGACGCTTCAGATCCCGCTCACCTTCCTCGACCAGGGGCGCTCGTACACGGCCGAAATTTACATGGACGGTCCCGAGGCAGACTACCGGACGAACCAGACGGACGTCGTGATTGGGCAGATGCAGGCGACGCGCGAAACGATCCTCACCGTAAGGATGGGGCCCGGGGGCGGACAGGCCGTTCGATTTCATCCGGAGGACACGCCATGACCTCCGGGCGATCCGGCCGGCGACTCGCCGCGTTTGCGTTGGTGGCATCGCTGATTCTTGGAGCCTGTGGCCCAGCCTCCGAGGACGGACGCGTGCGCGTGCGGATCTGGCACCAGAAATCGACGCCCGAGCGACTGTTCCTGGATGAAATTGTCGGCCGGTTCAATGCGAGCCAGTCCGAGATCTTCGTCGAAACCCTCTTCAAGGAAAACGAAGAGATGCGCAATCTTTTCGTCACCGCCGCCGTGGGGGGGCAGGGTCCTGAGCTCGTCTTCGGCCCGGCAGACAATGTCGGGCTGTTCGTGCTGACGGGCTCCATCATGCCGCTCGAGCGCATCCTGTCGGAGGAGGTATTCGGCGATTTCACGGAGGACGGCCTCGTCATGTGGAGAGACTCCACGTGGATTCTGGGGGATCAGGTCGGGAACCACCTCACGCTCGTCTACAATCGCGCCCTGGTGCCGAATCCACCGGAGACCTTTGACGAGTTCCTGAATATGGCCGACACTTTGACGGCGGATACCGATGGGGACGGTCGCATCGATCGCTATGCCCTCACGTGGAATTACACCGAACCCTTCTTCTTCATTCCCTTCCTTACAGGCTTCGGCGGATGGGTGATGGATGACGACGGCAATCCAACACTCGACACCGACGCAACGGTGCGGGCGATCCAGTTCATCCTCGATCTTCGCGACAAGCATCGCGTCATTCCGCGTGAGTCTGATTACGACGTTGCCGATGCACTCTTCAAGGAAGGCCGAGCCGCAATGATCATCAACGGACCCTGGTCGTGGGAAGGGTATGTGGCCGCGGGGATTGATATCGGACTGACCCCCATCCCAAAGATCACGGAGACGGGCAACTGGTCGCGTCCGATGGTCTCCGCAAAGGGATACTCCCTGAACGTCAACCTGACCCCCGACAAGTACGATTCCGTGCGACAAGTCCTGCTGTACCTTACAAGTGCCGAAGTACAGATCGAAATGGCCATCCGGCTTGCAACGAGCCCGGTCCACGAGAAAGCCCTCACCGACCCGACGATTTTTTCGAATCGGCTCGTTGAGGATTCGATGCGACAGATTGCTCTGGGACGGGCGATGCCGCTGCATCCGGCGCTACGGCAGATCTGGGACGGAGCGAGAGGTCCATACCAACTCGTCATGAACGGGGCCGTTTCTGCGGAGCAGGGTGCGAAGATGATGCAGGAGCAGGCGGAGAAGTTGATCCGGGATACGTTCTTATAGGCACATCCAGAATCGGTACATTCGTTTTCCCCGCGCCCGTAGGTGGTGGCACATGACAGCGTCCGCGAATAGTTTCTCATCACGTTGGTTTCTGTCCTTCCTGATTGGTCCCGCGACGGTCATCGTGCTGGCGGTCGTCGCCTATCCGTTTTTCTACAATGTGGTCCTGTCCCTGTCCAATGCCAACATTTACCATCTTAGAGACTGGCGGCTGATCGGGTTCGGGCAGTATGCGGCTGTTTTCGCTGAACCTCTCTTCTGGAACATCCTGCTGAAGACGATCATTTGGACCGTCGTCAACGTGGTCTTTCATGTCGCGATCGGCGTTTTCCTGGCCGTCCTACTCAATCAGCGATTTGTGGTTGGCAAGCCGATCTGGCGCGTCATCCTGATACTGCCCTGGGCAATACCTCAGTATATCACGGCGCTGACTTGGAGAGGCATGTTCAACTTCGAGTACGGCGCCATCAATCTGCTTATGGCGAAGTATCTGAATCTCCCGGGGGTAGAGTGGCTGAGATCGCCCTTCGAGGCATTCGTCGCTGTCATCCTGACCAACATCTGGCTCGGCTTTCCATTCATGATGGTAGTCGCGCTAGGGGGCCTGCAGTCGATCCCTGCTGAATTGTATGAGGCGGCGGACGTGGACGGCGCGTCTGAGTGGCGAAAATTCTGGCAGATCACGGCGCCGCTGCTCAAACCTGTGATGGTGCCGGCGGTTACGCTTGGGGTCGTATGGACCTTTAACAACATCAACATTGTCTGGCTCGTGTCAAACGCCGGTGAGCCGAACGACCAGACGCACATCCTTGTCTCATACGTTTACAAGGCCGCCTTCAGCATGTACCGCTTCGGCTGGGCGGCGGCATTGTCGATGGTGATTTTCGCGATACTGTTTGCCTTTACCCAATTGTTCCTGAGGCAGACAAGGGCCACTGAGTCTGTGTACTGATGCGGAAGATGCGTGGCGGTGATTCCATAAAATCCCCAGGATTCGCGTTCAGGTGGCTGACCGGACGGCTCGCCACCTACGTTATTCTGGCAGTGGCTGTAGCGGTGGCATTGTACC
>DATKEJ010000365.1:0-13792 GCA_035512315.1 Rhodothermales bacterium
CCTCCGGAAATCCGCCGCCTGATTTGTGTCTGACGGGAGCGTTACACCCGCCTCATGCCGAACAGCATCTCTCACCTGCAGCCCGACTCAGGCAACCCGACCACAGACTTCGGTCGATCTATCGGGCTCACTGGATCCCGGCGTTCGCCGGGTTGACGACTCTTAGCGAAATCCGCACCAAGTACCAAGTACAAAGTACCAAGCACCTGACCTCTGTCTCTACCACTCCGACCACGCGAACGCCTCTATGCCCACAGGCATGGCCTTTCCAAAATTCCAGACGTCGACGATCGCCTCGTTGGCGCCTTCGTACCAGATCATCATCTTGCCGTCAAGAATGAAGTCATGGAGACCGGCCAACGAACCGTAAAGTGTCATGTCGCCCGGGACGTCGAGGCCGCCATTCAGGTACATAGTCCCCATGATTCGCGATCGCCCCTCGATAAGCACAGAAATGTCCTCACCGTCAACCTGCCGCGTGCCGCCGACGAACAAACCCAGCGTCGATCCCTGCTGCATGTACTCTTGAAGAAATGGCCGCACTACCTCCGCGTTTGGATCGTCGGTCGTGGACGCGGGTGGAGTCTGATCCGGTGGCACGGACGAGTAAATGTCGGTGTTTCCTATGACGGTCAACGTTCCTTCTATGATAATCACTCCGAACCCGAGGGCGCGAACGTTTGCCTCGATCTCCACGTCACCTGCTATGTACCAGATATAGGGATTCTCTGCCGTGCCATATCCGGTAATTCCGTTGAAGTTCGTGAAGTCGATGCTAACATCTTTGTCGTTGTATGCAATATCTCCCTCGTGTATGTATGTCGCCACGTCTCTGAAATCAGGCGGATTGAAGCGCGGCAGCGGCACGGAGTCAGCCTGGTGCACGTTCGGATCGGGTCCGTTGAAATCGTCGTTCGGTAGAAAATTGTCACAGTCCTTGCAAACTCCACCCTCCGTGGTATAGGTACCGTAACCCTCTACGTATGGATGACCATCGGCACTGAACATGCCATTAGCGTGGATGTTAGCGTTGGACGTGTCATACGGAGACATTATCGTCAGCTTTTGGCTGGCGGTGAGATCTTCGTCCGTAACGATGGCATATCGGAACCCCGGTGGAACGCCGCCAAGATCGGTGCACGTTCTCAGATAGCTGGAGTCGACAATGTACTGCGTCCCCTCCAAGGTCTGTCCTGTCGAAACCACCTGTACTGAGTCGAGCCAGCAATTGCCGTTTTTGTAAGTCGCACCGTAAGGCGTCAGCACTTTTGTTGAGAAAGTGGATCGCCGATACGGTTCGTCCGTGAATTCGTATCTGTTCGGATCGGTTATCCAGCTCGACGTGTCGGCGACTAGCTTACGGACGGTCAGATTCAGGCCCGAAATTGCCGCCTCGCGTGCGATCTCGCGAAACGTATGATCGTTAAGAAGCCGATCGCCGGCGTCGCTGGACGCGCGTGTCGAAAACATCGCCACGCTGACAAGCAGCGTGCCGCCTAAAACGAGAATCAGTGAGTAGTTCCCCATGGAGCCTCCAAGTTTGCGAATTCAGAAGCCAAGAAATGCACCTCCATGCTTCCTGATTCTTAAACGCGAGGTTTCCAACCGATTCGGATCATCGTCGACCTCCGGCACGGCCCAGTCTCCGCGCGTCGGTCATCTAAAGGACGGGGAGCAAGGATCGACCAGCAGAGAGCATGGAACACGGATCTTAGAACCCTGGAACCTGGAACTTGGAACCTGAAAGGAACCTGGAACAAAATGCCCGGCCCGCTCGAACCTCCTTACCACAGCCGCGTACACGACGCCTTTAGCCTGACATCGCCCGGAGAGTAGCATCTCAGAATCCACAGCCGATACCGCATTTCCGACCTTCGAGGAGGAAAAACCGGCCTTCGTGCCGGTCAGCCATGTCGCCGACCGCTACTGGCTCCACGCACTCCTGTTCGTCGTCACCCTCGGTTCGACCATCTATGCAGGGGTCGATCTTTCAGGGCGATGGATCTACTACGCCCGGCCTGACGGGTGGATCGCCGCTGTAGGTGACGGATTGCGGTACAGCCTCTCCTTGCTCTTTTTCCTGACCGTTCACGAGTTCGGCCACTATTTCGCCGCTCGTTTCCATTCGGTTCGGGTGACCCTGCCCTTCTACATTCCGTCACCATTCTTTTTCGTGCCCTTCAACATCGGTACTTTCGGCGCGGTGATACGCATCCGCGACCAGGTACCGAACTCTAGAAAACTCTTCGACATTGGCATCGCAGGACCTATTGCCGGGTTCGTCGCCGCCGTTGTCGTCCTCCTTGTCGGCATCGCCACGCTGCCCGACGCCGGCTACTATCTCGACATGCCGGGCCACAGCGAGGTTAAGGACCTGATATTTCGCGGCGAACAGCTCCCGGCGCGTTCGCCGACGGAGTACCCGGTCGTCTATATCGGGATGACTCCGCTCTTCTGGCTTCTGACCGCCGCGGTTCCCGACATGCCTCCGCTGTACGAGATCTATCACTTCCCCATCCTGTTCGCGGGATGGCTGGGATTGTTTTTCACGGCGCTCAACCTCCTGCCCGTCGGTCAACTCGATGGAGGTCACATCCTCTTCTCTCTGGTTGGCCGCGTCTGGCACGGACGACTCGCCCGTGCTTTCATAATCATGCTTCTCGCGTCCGCAAGTATCGGCTTCGCGGTTGAGATGGGCCCCACGATGGAGTCCTACATGGTGTACGGCAACCTCGTCAACTGGATCATTCTTTCTGGACTGCTGTTCTTCTTCCTTAATCGGATATTCGACCGAGATCTGAAGCTGACGGCCCTTGCGCTGGCCGCGCTGATGCTGTTGACGGTTCTGGCCGTCCGTCTAGGGGCGCCGGTCACGGACTTGGGCTACAGCGGCTGGTTCTTCTGGTGCGCTTTGATCGTGCTGTTTATCAAGGTCGATCACCCACCGGTCTTGTATCACGAACCGTTGACGCACGGCCGCCGATGGCTGGGCATTTTGAGTTTCGTAATCTTCGCGCTTTGTTTTAGCGTCCGGCCGATTTATGTCGGGTAGTCTGTCGAACAGCCGAGTCATCCTGGAGAGAGCCTGAGCTCATTGCTACTGTAACTGTTTCACGTTCCAGACCCGAGGCATCGTAGCAACCAAGATGACTACTTGTCGCCGTACCCACACGGCATGGGTGATTCTTATCGTTAGCGCGCTTTGGCTTGCGGGGTGCGATTCCGCGCCCGGAGTTTATGATCCGCAGGGTGCTCCGCCTCGCGTTTCCGGGCTCGCATTCTCTCCCGACCGCGTCGTTTTCGACGAGCTCCGACCGGATCAGGTCATCGGAGACTCCGTCGCCCTGATAGAGCTCTCGATTCAAGTTCAAGTTGCGGACGGGGAGGACGACGTCGAAGCGGTCCGATTCGTCGTCAACACGCCGTTCGACCCCTTCTCCCCGCTTGCGACCGGCGAGCTCGTTCCATCGGGCGGCGGCACCTACAGCGTTGAAGAGAGCATCGTGATCAAGCGCGGAAATGAGGGCCGCTACACCATCCTCGTCTACGCCGTCGATGCGGAAGGCAGTCTCAGCAATCAGGCCCGCGGCATTCTCGACTACTCGCTTGGCGCCAGCCGAGCGCCTGTGATAGAGGCGATCGAAGCCCCGGACTCCATACGGCCGCCCGTCACACTCACTCTGATAGCGGTGGTCAGCGATCCCGACGGACTCGGCAACATCGCGCGCGTCGTCGTCACCACGCCAAATGGCGGCACGTTCGACATGTTCGACGACGGAGAAACACTCGGAGACGAGGTCGCCGGCGATGGAAGGTATACGGCAAGATTTGACGTCCCGACCGCAGAGCCCGGGACATTCACC
Source organism: Rhodothermales bacterium (assembly GCA_035512315.1). Taxonomy (GTDB): domain Bacteria; phylum Bacteroidota; class Rhodothermia; order Rhodothermales; family DATKEJ01; genus DATKEJ01. The sequence continues at coordinate 3,864 of DATKEJ010000365.1, forward strand.
TTCCGATTCCAGGCTTTCGACAGATCTGGTTTGTCGAGTGAGATCGTAACCAAGGATATCACCGTGCTGGGACTATGATCAGGATCCGTTCGACAGCCCTCACGTTGGCGGCGGTGTCATCGCTTTCCCTCATGGCCGCCGCACAGGCCCAAACCCTGCCCGGTGAGGACTTCCGCATCGGAAAAACGGCTGCATTCGGATCGATTTCGGGCAACTCGGTAACGAATCTTCACGCCGAGGGAGACACGGTCTGGGTTGGGCCGTTGGGCGATTATTCACACGATAGGGGCGCCAACTGGATATCAGCCGGTGCCGACTCGCTTTCGATCAGGCGCGGGCGGATGTTCTCCATCGACGTCGAGGGCCCCACGGTCTGGATCGGAATCGGGTACTCACAGCGAACCACGACATCAGGCTCCGTCGATTTCGTGCCGACTGCATTGGGTTTCAATTTTTCCACGGATGGAGGACGCACGTGGGATTTCAGGCTGCCGCAACTCGACCAGCCGAACGATACCGTGGAGGTCTACGGCGTGTCGACCCTGAAGGCCCTGCCAATCATCGTACCGGAGCAGAGCCCCCCGTTCGACATCGATTTCGACCCGGAGACAGGATGGATCTGGACGGCAGCGTGGGCTTCAGGCATTCGACGGTCTGAGGATGGCGGACGCACCTGGAACCGGGTCGTTCTCCCTCCCGACACGCTCGACGAGATCACGCCGGATCGGCTCTACGATTTTCCGTTCGCGCCCGAACGCGGGCCGGCGGACGAAGCCAATAACTTTCTCGGTTTCTCGGTCCTCGTCGACGAAACAGGCACGGTCTGGGCCGGAACCGCCGGCGGACTCAATCGAAGTGAGGACGCCCGCGTTGCCGGACGAGATGCAAGTTGGAGACGATTTCACTACGACGGGACAACTCGCGGCCTGGTCGGCAACTGGATCACGTCCATCGAGGAACAGCCGATGGAAGGCCGCAATACGATCTGGGCCGCGTGCTGGCCGGCGACCGAGCAGGGCGAAGACTTCGGGATCACGGTGACGCGCGATGGCGGAGAAACTTTCGAGCAGGTCCTCGTCGGGGCCAAAGTCTACGACTTCGCGTTCGATGGAGAAACGGTCTATGCAGCGGGCGACGACGGGCTTTTCATCACCTCGGACGGGGGACAAACTTGGGAGACCGTCCGCTATTTCACGGATGCGGATCGCCCCGATCGACCCGTTCGACCCGACGCCACCGTTTTCTCCGTCGCGAAGACACTTTCTGATCTCTGGGTGGGAACGGACGACGGGCTGATGCGCTCGTCTGATTCGGCCGGCACCTGGAGCCTCTTCAGGTCTGAAGTCCCGCTTCAGGCCGACACGCCGAATGCGAGCGCGCCGGGCGTCGACACGTACGCCTATCCTAATCCCTACGCCCCATCCTCCGATGGCTACCTGAAGATCCGCTTCGAACTACCCACCTCCGAGTCGGTCACGGTTCGCGTCTTCGACTTTGGATCGACCGTCGTTCGTACGTTCGACCTTTCCGCCGCGTCCCCCGGCGTTCGAGAAGTCGTGTGGAACGGCACCGACGATCGCGGGGTTCAGGTCGCCAACGGCGTCTACTTCTACACCGTCGAAAAGTCGAACGAGACGGTCTCCGGGAAAATCCTCGTAATCGATTGAACACAATGCGCCGGCACCGATTATCGAGCAACCGCTTTCTTCTGATTCTGGCGATTCTTGGCGCCCTTGCGGTCGTTCAGCCGGCGGAGGGGCAGGTGGCCGGCGCATTCGCTCGACGCGGCTTCGGCCCCCGCGGGATCGCGATGGGCAACGCGCAAACAGCCGATGTCTTCGGGCACGGGAGTCCATGGTACAATCCGGCGCTGGGCCCGTCGTACTCCAACCAGAGCATTGACGCGTCGTACACGTTCCTCTCTCACGATCGCCGGCTCGAGTATGTCCAATTCCTCGTCCCCATGCCCCCGCGGGCGGGTATCGGCGCCGGTCTGATTCACGCGGGCGTCACAAACATCGACGGCAGAGACGCGAGCGGCTACCACACGGAGTACTATTCGACCGACGAGTTCGCCGGTTTCCTGGCGTTTGGATCGAGGGTGGGCGAGAAGGCATCAGTGGGTATCGCCTTCCGATTCTACCGCTCTGACCTCCTCCCTGACCTCGGCGCCGCAAGCAGCATCGGGATCGCCGTCGGGGCTGCGTACCGGGTCAACGAGTCCTGGGCCCTCGGCCTCGCGGTCGACGACATACTCTCGCGCTACGAGTGGGACACATCCGACGTCGCCGGCTCCTCCGGTAGGAAGACTACCGACGATTTCCCGATACGCCTGCGAGTCGGCTCGGCATACCGTACACTGAACGACAGGCTGATTCTATCAGCCGAGTTTGAGTCACGCTTCGAATCGGTGCGGGGCACGACTCGGACGATAGAGGTACTCGGAGGGGTTCCCCTCGTGATCGAGTCCGTCGACGAACGTACTCTGCATACGGCTCACCTTCGCGCCGGGGCCGAATATCGCTTTGCAGATGTGTTCCTCGTGCGGGCCGGGCTCGACCGGCTGACCGACGGTTCCCTCTCTGAAATCATTCCGTCACTCGGCTTTTCGGTCGACCAGCAGCTCGGCGATCTTGGCGCCGGCTTTCAATATGTGTTCGGGAAAGAGGCGTACTCGCTCGGAACCTTTCACGTCATCGGCATCCAATTGAACATTTAGATGCCATGCGCCTGAGCCTGTTGACATGCCTCGGTTTTGTGGCGACGATCTCTATCGGCGCCGAACGCGCGTATCCCCAATCAGGCGGACTCGCGTTTCTCAAGCTGGAGCCAAGCGCGGAAGCGCTAGGAAGTGGATCCGCGCTGACTGCGCTTTCCGGTGACGCGTTTTCGGGGTTTATCAACCCGGCCGGGCTCGCCGGAAATCGCCCGAACGCAGCCGGGGTCAGTTACACGGCCTGGGTTGGAGACGTTCAGCTCGTTAGTCTGGGATCTCGCATTCAGGCAGGATCAACCGGCGCGTTCGGAATTGCCGTCACGTCGTCTTCCACCAGCGACATCGAAGCCCGGGAACAGCCCGGTGTGCCGTCCGGAACGTTCGATGCACAGTTTGTAAGCGCCGGCGTATCGTACGCTCGCGCTCTGGGACCCGTTAGAGCAGGCGTAACGGTAAAATATCTCTCAGAGGAGATCTACACCGAATCTGCGGGCGGATATGCGTTCGATGTCGGCGTGCAAGCCGACGTAGTCCCGCGTACCGTCTGGATCGGATTCGCAGCACAACATCTCGGGGAGATGAACGAACTCAACATCGAAAGGACCGAACTTCCGAGAACGTACCGGGCCGGCGTTGCGGTTCAGCCATTTACGATCCGGACCGCCGACGACGACGCGGCGGCCGTAAAGACCTACTTTTCCGTCGACCTCGTCCATCGACCCTCGGAGGACGTTACCACCGCGCAGGTCGGGGCATGGCTGTTCGCTTTTGACATGATCTGGCTTCGAGCCGGTTACCTCGGGGACGATCAACTCCGAGACTACACCGCAGGACTGGGGCTGCTGTACCGATCCTTCCGGTTCGACTATGCATATCTGCCATTCGAGACCGGATTTGGCGTCTCGGGGCAGGCATTGACGATCCAATACTTCTGGTAGGTGCACGAACGTATATGGTATCCGCGTCTCGTCTCTCCAGATACCAGGCCGTCGTCGGTGTAGTACAGCTCCTCCGCCCCGTCAACGTGGTCCTATCGGTTGCAGGAGTATTGGTTGGCGCGTATCTCGGAGCCGGCGGTGCGGCATTTGATCAGGCGCGAATAGGGCGGGTACTTCTCGCGGCCCTGTCTGCCGCCGCGGTCACCGCCGCTGCCAACGCGCTCAACGACGCCTTTGACGTCAAGGTAGACCAGGTAAATCGACCGAAACGACCGATACCGTCCGGAAAGATCACGGAGAGCGCGGCGACCCGCACCTGGCTGATCGGAGCGCTCGTCGGCATTGGGTTGAGTCTCACCCTTTCGGTCGAGCACGTGCTGATCGCCTCATCGTCGATCGTTCTCGTATACATGTACAGCGCGGTTCTGAAGCGGGCCGGCCTCATCGGGAATGTCGTCGTGTCAGCGATCGTGAGCGCCGCGATCATTTACGGCGCGCTGGCGACCGGTCAGGTCGGGAAAGCGTGGATCGGCGTGGCGCTCGCCTTCCTCCTTACCCTGTCGCGCGAGATCACGAAGGACCTCGAGGACGTGGAGGGAGACGTCAGAGACGGGGTTCAGACACTGCCGGTCTTGATAGGCGAGGGGCGAACCAGGCTGCTTGCCGTCAGCCTGATCCTGCTTACGATCATCGCGGCTCCGATGCCTTTTCTCTTGCTCACGTTCGATCGACTGTATCTGCTCGGAATCGCCGCGGCCGACTTCTGCCTCCTCGGCGCCACCTGGTTCCTGTGGGTGTCAGAGAAGGGAAAAGAGGATTTCACCAAAGCCAGTCTGCTGCTGAAATCGGCGATGGTCGCGGGAATGGGGGCCCTCCTCCTGGCGTAGGCTGAGGCCTCCTTGGTTATAATCGTCAGGTTGATTCCTACCGACTGCTTCCGGCTTAGACAGTTATGCCTTGTGCCGGTCGAGCAGCAGACCGTAGTGCGATACCATATTCCTGGCGGCGCTCTCCCAGTCGTATCGCTCGAAAACGTGGGAGGTTCGTTCGGCCCACTCCTCTCTTTCGTAGTCGTGCTCAACGACCCTCTTCAGAGCGGCAACCAGGGCAGGTCGATCGTCAGGATCGACCGTGATGCCGACCCCGAATGTCTTGATGACGGCGGAGATCTCCGGGAGATCGCTCCCGATCACGGGGACGCCGGCCATCAAATACTCGAACAGCTTGTTCGGAAGGGCGAATCGGTGATTGAGACAAATGTCCTCGAGCATAGTCAGTCCAACGTCGGCTGTGGCCGTTATGGACAGGAGGAGTTCATACGGGACGGGTGGATGAAAAAACACGCGATTGCCTAATTGGGCTCGTAGAACCTGCGCTTTCAACTGATCCATGAGGGGACCGTCGCCAAGGAAGATCAGGGCGGCTTTCTTAATGTCAGCCATCGCAGAGACCAAGGCTGAACAACCTCGCCCCGTTTTTAAGTGCCCCTGGTGCAGGAGAATCACCGTGTCTTTCGTCAGCGCGAACTTCCGGCGAAGCCAGTCATTCGCGGGCGTCACCGTCTGGAGAGGAGGAACGTTCGGCAGCACAATGGGAGGGTCGACGCCGTAGGCGGCAATCAGACGCTTCGCAATGCTGTCGTTGACGGTCATCACCAGATCGGTCTTCGTAATAAAATGTGACTCGACCATCTGCCAGAAAAACGTAGCCCACGGCCGCCCAACCGTTCCTGCTACGAACGGATACAACTCCCGCGCGTCGTAGACCAGCGCGGCTCCCGCATCCGCGGCCGCCTTTTGAACGGCCGGAAGAACGTACAGGTCGGCCGCATGAAAAAGCGTGGGGCGCAAGGAGGCGATCGCCGCCGAAACAGCCCTGTGATTGTCCCAAAAATAGAACGGGCCCCGCCGTTCCGTGACCGGGTAACCCACAACTTCGAAGGCCGCCCCGAGCGCCTTCTTCACCGCCTCCGGCTCCTGCGTTACGACCGTAATCGTCTGTGCGAGCGGAAGCATCGCATTCAATTGACGGATCGCACGCGAGTTCGACGCGGCAGAACCCGTCATGACGAATACGATGTGCTTCTTTGAAGTCACAGAAAAGAGAAGTGAAGCGCAAGTTTCCCGGAACCGCAGCGAATCCTTCGCAGGTCGAGCGCATTGATTATCTTCCGGGCCAATTTAAACGAAAGTTTGGCCTCATCATCCGTAGAAGTACAATTTAAAGGTGCATGCTGCTGCCACAGCTGATCCGGACCCGCCTCGGCAAGGGCCCGTATGTATTACAGAAAGCAAGTGCGGGCGTCCTGTGGGCGCGTCGATGGATGGCGCAAACGTTCCGCCACCCAGATGCCAAACCGAAAGTACTCTTCATCTTCGGGTGTCAGCGGTCGGGGACGACTTTGCTCTCGCGGATCTTTGAAGGCGACGCGCTGGCTTGCACGTTTCCGGAGCACAGCCGGACACTCGCTCGATCCGATCATCCCCTCCGAACCCGCTCGCTCGCCGAATTGGAGCGAATTTTCCGGAAGTGCAAAGGCCACTTGATCGCGTCGAAGCCGCTCGTAGAATCCCAGCGCGCCACCGCCTTCCTCGAATTCTTTCCTGACTCGAAGGCGCTCTGGTCCTACAGGGACTACCGTGATGTGGTGCGCTCTTTCGTAAGTCAGTTCGGCCGGGCAGGAGTCAACATCATGAAGAAGATCGTCGATGACGCTGATAACTGGTCCTCCGAGTCGATCTCTCCGGCTTCGCGCGATCTCGTCCGTCGCTTCTACCACCCGGACATTCCGCTTAATGACGCAGCGGCCGTCTTTTGGCTGGTCAGGAATGCGCTCTTTTTCGAACAAGGTCTTGATTCGAACCCACGGGTCCAGTTATGCCGATATGACGATCTGGTCTCGGAACCCGACCGAGCCCTGCGAGGGATCTACGCATTCCTTGATCTCCCTTACCCCGGATCTCACATCGTCGACGGCGTGCATGAGAATTCCCGCGGGCTGGGGCGATCGCTTACCCTGGATCCCGAAATCGAATCGCTCTGTCAGGCGATGTGGGACCGCCTACTCGCGTGTGAGGCAGGCGCGCGGGATGTTGCAGTGAATGCATCAGCACTTTGACCGGTCGATCAGCCATGACTTCAGCGACGACTCGCCTGGGTATCGATATCGGCGGATCCGGAGTAAAGGGCGCCATCGTCGATTGCGAATCAGGCGCCTTGCTGACCGACCGGTACAGACTCGAAACTCCTTCCCCGGCGACGCCTGTCAGAATCGGAAAGGCGCTACGCCAAATGATCCAGGAGCTCAATTGGGATGGACCGGTGGGGTGTACGTTTCCAGCAGTCATTGACCGAGGAGTCGCACTCACTGCCGCCAACGTTCACAAATCGTGTCGCCGGGCAGATCTCCGAAAAGCGTTCTCCGACGCCACAGGCTGCCCCTTCACATTGCTCAATGACGCCGATGCCGCTGGGGTCGGGGAGTCAAAATTTGGCGTCGCGAAAGACCGTACCGGCCTGGTCGTGCTTCTTACCTTCGGGACGGGAATCGGGAGCGCAGTAATTTCGGACGGTCGGCTCGTTGCCAACACCGAATTCGGCCATCTGTTCACCGAACACGGACTCGCGGAGCACTTCGTCTCCAATAAAGCCCGAAAGGAAGAGAAACTGCCCTGGCGTGAATTCGCACGGCGCGTTTCTGCGTACCTCCGGTACCTGGCTCAAGCGTTCAACCCGGATCTCTTCGTAATCGGCGGCGGAGTGAGCAACCCCACGCGTGCACCACTGTGGATACCGCACCTGAGGATACCCACTCCGGTCGAGTGCGCGTCACTTGCCAACAATGCGGGAATTATCGGAGCGGCTTACGTCGCGTTTGCGGGCTTGGAGTGTGAGGGACGCGTTCGGCCGTTCTGACGATGTCCTTCGGGCTCTGTATGACGTCATTGCCGAATCCCGGTTCAGTACGCCAAAAGTCTCTCGACGGCCACGTGCAGCCGGCTCTTGGCCGAGTAAATGCTCTCCTCGAGGTTCCGAGAGAACGGAATCGGTATGTCGAGCGCGGCCACCCGAATAGGTGGAGCGTCAAGGGCATCGAAGGCCGTTTCACAAATTCTGGCCGCTATCTCTGCACCGAAACCGGCCGTCTGCGCAGCTTCGTGCAGAATCAGGACCCTGCCGGTCTTCCGGACAGATTCAAGCACCATGTCTTGATCGAAAGGAACAAGCGTTCGCAGGTCTACTACCTCAATGGAACGACCACGCTCTTTCTGCGCCGCGGCTTCTTCCAGAGCCCAGACCCTGCCGATGCCGTAAGTCACCATGGTTGCGTCAGTGCCTTCTTGTGCGATGGTTGCACGGCCCAGTGCGATGCGGTATGGATCGTCAGGTACGTCGCCGCGTAGCGAGCGATAGAGGTGCTTCTGCTCAAAAAACAGAACCGGGTTGGGGTCGGCAATCGCCTGGAGCAGTAGACCTTTGGCATCGTACGGCGTTCCCGGCACCACTACTTTCAGACCCGGAACGTGGCAAAACCAGGCTTCTGGAGACTGCGAGTGAAACGGACCCGCGCCTATGGAGCCTCCGAACGGGGCTCGAATGGTTACGTTGACAGATTCACCCCACCGGTATCGGGTGGTTGCCAGATTATTCACGACCTGGTTGAATCCGCAGGTGATGAAATCGGCGTACTGCATTTCGATGACGGGTTTGAAACCCGCCAGCGCCAGACCGAGGCCGGCCCCAATCACCCCGCTTTCGATGATCGGCGTATTCCGAACCCTCGCCGTACCGAATCGTTCGGCAAAGCCGCTCGTCACCTTGAAGACACCCCCGTAGCCTGCAATGTCCTGACCCAACAACACGATCGCGTCGTCGGCCTCCATCGCCTGTGAAAGCCCATCAGAAATCGCGTCGATGAAGCGCCTTTCGCGACCCTGCGGGCCCGGCTCGAGTTCCGGGTCGTCAGACGGCGCGAAGACGTCCCGTATTTCGGCCTCCGATGAACTCGATTCCGGCGGCTGCGCAATGGCCGATTCGGCTGCGACGTGCACGAGGCGTTCCAGCTCCTTGTCAATCGCCTCCAGATCGGAGGTAGAGGCCACCGAGTCCTCAAGCAGCTGGGCCCGTAAGCGCAGAAGAGGGTCCTTCTGCCCCCAATCGGCGAGCAGCTCATCAGGCACATACTTCGTTCCCGAGGCCTCTTCATGCCCGCGCATCCGGAAGGTCTTCATCTCGAGCAGTGTCGGTCCTCCGCCGGCCCGCGCTCTGACTGCTGCCTGATCGACGTCCCGCATCACCGAAAAAATGTCGTTTCCGTCGACTACGATCCCGGGCATTCCATAGCCGGCCGCCGCGTCAGCTATGTCGTCGACTGCAATTACGTCCGACGTGGGTGTGGAAAGGCCGTAGCCGTTATTCTCCACGACGAAAATGACAGGCAGCTTCCAGACGGCTGCCAGATTGAGGGCTTCATGAAAATCTCCCTCCCGGGTCGCGCCCTCTCCAGAAAAAATCAGGGTGACGGTTCGCTCGTCTCGCAACACAGATGCGAGGCCGAACCCGCATGCTACGGGAAGCATCGCGCCCACGTGCGATATCATCCCGATGATTTTCTTCTCTGGAAGACCGAAATGAAACGTCCTGTCGCGACCCTTCGTGTACCCCCCTGCTCGGCCCATGAGCTGGCAGAACAGCGGCTCGAGCGGAACACCCCTTGTCGTCCAGACGCCAAGGTTGCGGTGCGTCGGTAATATGTAGTCCTCATCCGTGAGCGCGAGCGCGGAGCCGACCGAGATCGCCTCCTGTCCGTATCCACTGAACCACTTCGAGATGCGCCCTTGACGAATCAATCGCAGCATCTTCTCTTCGATCGTCCTGGGGAACCTGAGGCTCCGGTAGAGACTCAACGGGTCGAGCGCCTGCTTGTCCGGCGGGGTGCTGGAGGGGCTTTCGGGCGTCATCGGGTCCATGACGTGTGTACCCTACTACTGGCCCTTTCCCGAGAGTATGGTGCGAACCGTCGCAAAGAGAATCTTCAAATCCATCCGAAGACTCATGTTGCTGATATAGAACAGGTCGTACTTCACCTTTTGGCGCACGTCCTCGACGCTCTGATCGTACTTCCACTTGACCTGAGCGATTCCGGTGATGCCCGGTTTCACGCGTAGACGACGGCGGTAGAGTGGCACCTCCTTTACGAGTTTCTCCACAAAGAACTCACGCTCAGGTCGAGGCCCGACGAGGCTCATGTCCCCTTTCAAGACGTTGATCAGTTG
>DATKEJ010000366.1:0-8188 GCA_035512315.1 Rhodothermales bacterium
CTCGTCGCCGATGTGATCGTAGACGTTGCGGGCGCGGACATGGAATGTGTAGTTGCCGGGCGAAAGGTTGGTATAGTCGCGCCTGACCTCGTCGGTCCAGTCCGACCAGGCCTCGTCGAAACCCTCGAGGAACGACTGATATTCGTTGGCGGCCGGATTTTCGTAGGTTGGTCCGGCGTATTCGAAGCGGAGACTGTTTTCGTCGTACGGGATGTTTGCGTTTACAGCACCTTCCCCGTCGCCGCCGAAAACCGTGCGGCCTGCTCTGCTCGAGACGCGGCGGATAAGTGCAGAGAAATTGCTCTCGTAGCTTGTCGCGACGCTCGGATCGTAGCGGATGAGGGCCTGATCCGTCCCGAACCATACGATTCCATCCTCTTCCGGATAGATCACCGTGACCGGGTCTCCCGAGAACCGTTGGAAGGCCTGCCGGTCGATTTCCAGCTCTCCGGAAGACCCGGCGCGAAAGACGGCAGTCTCTCTCCCTATGCTGACCCACACGTTTCCGCGGCTGTCCTCGTCGATGAAGGGAATCGTTCGATCGTCCGTGGTGAGAGGTGCAAAGGTCGAATCCGGCATAAAACGCCCATTCTCGAATCGCAGCAGTCCTTCTCGATCGGCAAAGATGAGCTTCTCGCCGGCGCTGTAGACCGTCGTGGGGCCGGGAACGAGCCCGGATTCCGGCCCGAATTGGTCGACGACCCAATCATCGACAGGGCCGTTTCCATAGCGGATCCTAAAAATGCCGGCGTTCCCGGTGGTTATCCATAAGAGTCCAGGTTCCGGCTCCTCGAGAAACTGGATTTGAGATCGGATGCCGGCAATGCCGCTCGCCTCGACGACCCAGGCGCCCGACTCGTCCCGGCGAAGCAACGCCAATCCGTCGAAAGTGCCGAGAAAGACTCGGTCCTTGTCCAGGGCGGACGGGTGAAAACCGGTGGGTGCGAGCGCGAACTGCACGTTCGGAATCACGAGCTCCGCCCGATCGCCTATTATGCGATAGATTCCGGTGCCGTGGCTGACCAGAAGCTCTCCGTCGATGCTGAAGAGATCCCAGGATTGAGGAACGCCGCCGGCGAAGCCGCTGACCGGACGAAGCCGACGCGACGTCTCATCGAGGTACTGAACCCCCTCCTGGGTGGTGAGGTAGAGTACACCGTCGTGCCGAAGGATATCGGTGATGTCCGCCACGAGCCCCAGCGTAGCGTCGAATCGGGTAAGAGGGGAGGACACTTCGACCTGGCAAACCGCTCCGCGGGGTGCGACCCACAAGACTCCCGAACGGTCGACGAAAATCGCCAGGGCATTGTCCGTCGGAAAGCCGACGTCGCTGTTCAGGTACTGCAGAACATCTCCCTGCCGGCTCAGAATGACCACCCCGCCGCTGAGTGTCGTCAGGGCGTACGATCCGTCCCTCAGGACCACCGCTTTATAGAGCGTCTCTTCGCGGAAGAAGGCATCCGCTTCTGTTTGAAAGGGATGGAATGCTGCCCCGTCGAATCGAAACAGACCGCGATTGAACGTGCCCAGGAGAAACTCAGTTGGATCGTCATCTACAGGCAGCATTACCTGAGCGCGTTCCACTGCGAATTCCTGGCCACCCGGAATCGGTACGATCGTGTCGCCGGAGAGCCGGCTGAGGCCGTGGCCCTCCTGATGTAAATAGTAAACGCCGTTGAACCAGAATCCGTAGAGAAACCGGACGTCGGGAGTCCATGTTCGCACCGACCAGCCTTCCCCGTCTTCATTGAGCCGAAACAGCCGCTCGCGGGCGAGAAGATATACTCCCTCAGGCGTGGCGTGGACTGTCCAGATGTCGTTAAAGGCCCGATCCTCCTCCGGTACGAACTCGAGAAGAGATACATAACGGTTCACGCCGATGCTATCCGGCCGCAGATAGCCGAAGTCCGCCGACGACCCCACGAAGATGCGCCCCTTCTCGTCCCTATCGAGAGACCTGACGATGTTACGCCCGGAGTCTTCGATTCTGCGCCAGGATGCGCCGTCGTATTCGAACACTCCGAGGGTGTTACCCACATAGATGACGCCACGTGCATCCTGCATGAAATGCCAGCTCTGATTCCCGGCGTCGAAGTCGCGGGCATTCGTGCAGGTGAAGAATGGTAGTCCCCGCTGAAGGGACTGTCCGTAGACATTGCCTGCGAGGAGCACAGCAAACAGGCACCACGAGGCACGTCGCATGGCAGACTCGAGATGAAGTGTGAGGGGCGAGAAAGGACTACCCCATGATAATCACTCGGCGGAGACCTAGCAAAAGTCTACTCGACGAGGTCGACCTCTCGGGAGCGCTCGACGGACGCGCCGGTGTTTTCGTCCGTCACTCTCATGGTGAGCAGGTATCGACCCGGCTCGACCTTTCGAACGTCGATCTCGGCGGTCTCTACAGGAGAGGCTGACGAGCCTTGATGTCGGGCTCGCACCGTAAGCGTCTCCGATGAACCGCCGAACAGCCTCTTCAGGAGAGACTTTCGCCGGACAGGCGCAAGTGTGAGCTCCACAGTGTAGTCCGTCTGGTCCGTCGGCCCGAAGGTAAGGTCATAAATCTCGAAGTAGACGTGGACGAGCTGGTCGAGCGCAAAGCGCCCCCACGGGTTCACGAGGACCTCCGAAGGCGAGGGTATCCGGAAGGCGAGCAGGAAGTCGCTGGCGGAGAGCGCACCGCGGCTGAAATCCGGAGCTCCCACCGTGAATCGGTAGCCGCCCAGCAATCGGCCGTCGTGAGGCCGCATGTGCAGGGCCACGTGGTAACTGTCGGGCGGCACGCTGAACTGGATGCCCTGAACGGCGAGAAGTCGGGGATCAGCCGGAACCGCCACCAGCTTCGTCTCGCGGCGTATCGGGGCCCACGTCAGGTCGTGCACGGCAGCGCCCACCTCAACCCTGACTGAATCGGACGACTGTGAAAGCGGGATCGCGTAGTAGAGCATGAGCAGCGTCTCGCCGCCATCGCCTCGAAACGACGCCGCCACGTAGGGGAATTCTAGCGGTTCGACGTCCTCATTCCACGTGTGCCGATCCATGGTGAGGCCGATCTCTACCGAGCGCCCGCTCTCGTCGGCCATCCTGTGCCGGCCCTCGAGGAGATCCAGGTCGCGAGATGAAGGGTCGTCATTCAGGTAGGCGCGCGCCATTCGAATGTAGGGGCCACCCCACTCCATCCTATCCTCCAGCATGGCGCGGTTTGCAATGACCGGTGTCAGCCGCCAGTTATTGCCGACGGCATCCTGATCGATCACGAAGTGAAAATCGATATCGAGTCCTGCGTACCGCCACGACTCGTTCGGCAACCAGCAGGTGTTCTCGGCAAACGCCGTCGCATCGAACCGCAGCGCCGAGGTGCAGAGGGTCATGCCTCCCGCGACGGTCACCATCCGGTCGGTCGGCTCGCCGAGGCGGATGTAGACGTGGCCCTTGTCGTTAAACTCGCCGTCGAGCGCGTACGAAGCCGGAAACGGCAGCTCGCCCGCCTTGTCCGGATTATCGAACCAGAATCGGAAGCCGTCAAAGGCATAGTTCTTTTCCGCGTAGAGGAGCCGTCGGTAGTGTTCGGCTAGACGCAGATCGACCCTGTTTGCCGGAAGTGGATTCCGTCGGGCCCAGAAGGCTCTGAAGAAGGTGATGAGCTCCTGAACGGTATTCAGCGAACGGTATTCGTTCAGCTCGTTCTCATCGACGATGTATTTGAAGTCTTCGAAGACGAAGGCGGCATCCAGGGGCCGCTCTATGGACTCAATGGCCTCAAATACGAGCGATTGAGCGCGCTCGGGATCACCCCGCTCGTAATAAATGCGAGCAAGTGAGAGGAGTATGGGCTGGCGGCGTATTCCGGGATCACCTTCGAGTAGTTTGAGGAGCGACGATTCTGCCGAGAAGAGCTGTCCATTTTTCCGTAGCAGCTCGGCTTTGAAGAATGTGGCCCAGGGCGACGGATGGGCATCCAGCCATTTTAGCGCGGGCGCCGCACTGCGGTTATTGATGTACCGGCGGTATAACGTGAAGAGATGATACTCGTGATCGCCGACGTCCGGCCGATGCCGCGCCTGCTTGTGGGCGAGCACGAGCGCATCCTCCATCTCCACTCGCCTCTGGTCTGAAAGCAGCATCGGCTCCACTCGGCTAAAGAGCGCGAACTGGTACAGAGCATCGCGAAACGTCGAATCGCGCGCAACTACAAACGCGAAATCTTCGAGTCCCTGGCCGTAGTGCTTGAAGTGAAGCACAGCTCTGAACTTCGCAATCTCGCGGTGGGCGATGGCGCGGAAGTAGCGGGCTTCGAGATCCTCCGAATTGTGTCTTAGAATAGCGTCCAGAATGTCTACGGCGCGACGCCACTTTCGCTCCTTCATTGCCGTAACGGCGGATTCCGCGGCGCTTGATTCGGAAGGATGGATCCGGCCCGGCTCCTGGGGAAAGGCTGTTTCGCCGGGGAGCCTGGCGACCTCCCGTTTCGGTCCTTCCAGCAGCGTTCGCTGGAGCTGTATGATGTGGTCGCGGGGGAGGAGCTCGGCCAGTCGATTGATCGACATGTAGCCCGCGACGATGATGGGCGTATCTACATACGGCGTGCCGTCGTCCTGGACCAGTGCGCGGAAATCCTGGAGCTTGAGCCACGAGATCTGCGTCGACGGTCCGAGGCCGAGCCCGAATGGGAAAGGCCGCGACCTCCTCTGATATGTCACCTGGAGGTGTCCGTCAAACCGGAGACTGAAGACGCCCGGTATCACCGTCTCGTCGATGATGTCGCTTTCCGTGAGTCCGGTTACTGCGGGCTCGAATTGAGTCCATTGATTCTCCGGCGGAATTCGATCGAGACGTCGCCTATGGATGCGATAGCCCTCCTCGCTCAGGCGGCCCTGGATGGCTGCCCAGAGCATGTGCTTCATCGACCCTAGAAACGCGTCCTCGCGACGTCGGTCTCGCGTCACGTCCTCCCGCGGAAGATCTTCGAAGAATGGCAGTCCTTCCAGTCGAAGCTCGTGAGTCCGCTCGTGAAAGGTAAATTGCTTGAGGATGAACGTGACGCGGTACCCCAGGGCCCCGTTTTCGATCACGATCGGCTCCGATGCGCGTGCGGTAAGAAATCCGCCGTCTCGCTTGAGATCGAGGACGTACGGGTTGATGATCTCGGTCGTTCGCGCGTTTGGCGTCGCCCCCAGAAACTGCCTCTCGAACTGCTCGAAAAGTCTTTCCCATTCGCGATCGCGTTCAGCGGCTACCTCAAGCCCCGTCAGTTCGTAGGTGACCGGTTTAAGCGCGAAATCTACCTTCGTCTCGCCGTGGCTGACGGTGATCTGGTAGGACAGGGAAGTGTAGCCTAGAGAAGAAGCGGCTACTTCGTTCGAACCGAGCGGCACTCCCGAGATGACGTAGTGTCCGGATACGTCTGTCGCGGCGCCGAGAGTGGTATGTGCGACAAAGACATTGACGCCGGCGATGGGTTCGCCGCTGGACGTATCGACCACGCGCCCCCTGACGACCTGTCCGTCGACAGGGGGCACGACGAGAAATGCTACAAGAACAATTAAAAACGCATGCCGCATAGGCGGCTCAATCAGTACTTCGCGCTCGCCAACCAGGAGACGCTGGTCGGAATATTTCCCCGAGGATCGGGGCTCTCGTCTTCCACATAATATCTCTTAACACCGACCTCCTCCGCAGCCGCCAGCACCTCCGCATAGTCGATCTGGCCGGAGCCGACGGGGACCTGCGCCTCCGCCGGCGCGTGACCGCTGTAATCGCCGGTCGGCGTGCCCTGCTTCATATCCTTGATATGCATCAGCGCCCAGCGGTTCGGGTATTTCCTGAGAAGGGCGGCCGGATCCACCCCGGGATGGGCCACCCAGAAGACGTCCATTTCGTAGGCAACGTCCTCAGGATCCGTCTCCTCAATCAGCACGTCGAAGGGCACTTCGCCGTCCGCGGCCGGCTCGAATTCATATCCGTGTGTGTGATAGAAGAACTTCAGGCCGCGTTCTGAGGCCGCCTGCCCCCATGTGTTGAAAAGGGCGGCGGTTTCGCGTGCCATGTCGACCGTAAACGGATTCTCCTCCTCGTGAGGTATCCAGGCAACGCCGACGTATTCTACGCCGAGCACTTCGGCCTCGTCGAGAACGCCGTTCAGACCGTCTCGCATGCGTTCGAATGGTGCGTGCATGGCGCTGGCCTGGAGTCCTGCACTGTCGAGCTGAGCGCGGAATTGCGCCGGGCTGAGGTTGTACGTTCCGGCGAGTTCGACCTCCTCGAAGCCCTGCTCGCGCACCCAGGCGAGGGTGCCGGCAATATCCCGCTGCATGGAATCACGAATGCTCCACAACTGGAGCCCGAGCGGCCCCGAAAAATCGCCCGTATAGTTTATGCCCATGCTTGCAGTATCCGCCGCGGCGTCAGTATTGTTCGTAGGTTCTTCCGTGGCACAGCCTGCAGCCAGCAGAGCGGCAACCATCAAAAGTGGGGCGAGGATTTGAAAGCGTCTCATGGTGTATTTTATTGCTGTTCGTGTCCGTCCTGTGGAGCGACAGGTCCCTCCTCAAAGCATAATCAATTTTCCGGGAAAATGAACAATCGCCTTGAACGAGTTTTGCGACTGCACGCAAGTATAAGATTACTACCCCTCCTCGTGCTCAGTATGGCTCTGACGATGATGGCAAGCGCACAACCCATCGGCTGGTTCGATGGTCAGGGCGACGTCGGCGACGTCGAGATACCCGGCTCATCGACGTACGATCCTCTGAGCCAGGAGTATACCGTGGTCGGATCGGGGACAAATATGTGGTACGGCGAGGATGAGTTCCAGTTCGTGTGGAAGCGCATCACGGGGGATTTCATCGTTCGAGCGCACGCCCGTTTTGAGGGAGAGGGTGTGAACGAGCATCGGAAGCTCGGATGGATTGCCCGCTCCAGCCTCGAGCCTGATTCCCCGTACGTCGATGCTGCCGTCCACGGCGACGGCCTCACGTCCCTCCAGTATCGGAGAGAAAAGGGCGCCGACACGGAAGAGGTCCAGTCCACGGCTCAGGCTCCCGACGTGATCCAGCTCGAACGCACGGGCGACAGGTACGTCATGTCGGTGGCGAAATTCGGAGAGCCTTTCCTGAGGTGGGAGCTTTCGGACATCGACCTGGGGGATGAGCTCTACGTGGGCCTCTTCATCACCGCACACGACTCGACGGTTTCGGAGACGGCGGTCTTCTCGAACGTTCGGATCGTTCTCCCGCCGGGTCCCGGGTTCGTGCCCTATCAGAATTATCTCGCCAGCAATCTCGAAGTGCTGGACGTGGACACCGGCCGGCGCGAGATCGTTTACCGGCACCCGCAGTCGATTCAGGCGCCGAACTGGACGCCTGACGGCAAGTCGCTCATTTTCAACGGCGACGGTCTCCTGTACAAGTTCGATCTCTTCACGCGGGTGCCGGTGCCGATCGATACGGATTTCGCGAAACGAAACAACAACGATCACGTGTTGTCCTTCGACGGCAAGATGCTCGCCATCAGCCATCACCCGGAGGAGCACAACGGGCAGTCCATCGTGTACGTGGTCCCTGTGGAAGGTGGAATTCCGCGAAAGGTGACGAACGAGGGGCCGTCGTACCTCCACGGCTGGTCACCGGATGGGAAGTGGCTCACCTATACTGCCCAGCGGAACGGCGAATACGACATCTACAAGATACCGACGGAGGGAGGCGAGGAAGTGCGACTGACAACGACACCCGGACTCGACGACGGCTCCGAGTACTCGCCCGACGGCCGGTATATCTATTACAATTCCGTCCGCAGCGGCACGATGCAGCTATGGCGCATGAAGCCGGACGGTACCGGGCACGAGCAGCTCACCGACGACGGCTTGAACAACTGGTTTCCTCACATATCGCCGGACGGAAAGCGAATGGTGTTCATCTCCTACCTGCCCGACGTGGCCCCCAGCGATCACCCCTTCTACAAGCAGGTCTATCTGAGGATGATGCCCGCCGACGGCGGCGAACCGACAGTGATCGCTTACCTCTACGGCGGCCAGGGGACGATCAACGTTCCCTCCTGGGCTCCCGACAGCAAGCGGATTGCGTTCGTGAGCAATACGGGGTTGAGGTGGTAGGGGATGCCCGAACGCGCATCATCACCGTACCTCGTCCCCATTCTGGGAGCCGTCTACTTCATGGAGTCCCGGGCCTGA
>DATKEJ010000367.1:0-2954 GCA_035512315.1 Rhodothermales bacterium
CAGCGCGTCAGTATCGGTGGAGAGTCCGGTTGGAGATTTGTAGGCGATCATGACAGCACCCAGTTGCCCGGCCTGTCGAATCGTGACCCGGCGCTCACCCTGCTGTCTGGGTTCGCTCGTCAGCAGTCGCTGCACCGAGTCGGCGGCGCGGTCGATTTTCCCGAAGTGCTGGTCGATGAGTCGAAGCGCCTCGGCCGGCTCAAAGTCGCCAATGACGCTCACCGTGGCATTGTCCGGCCAGTAATAGGTATCATAAAAATGTCGGAGACCCTCGGTCGTTACGTGCTCTACGTCACTTCGCCATCCGATCGTCGGATGGTGGTACGGATGCGCCACAAACGCTGCGCTCCAGACCGCGTGGTATAGCTTTCGCGTCGGCTCGTTTTCGCCGCGATCGAGTTCGTTCAGAATGACCGTCCGCTCGCTCTCCAGGGCTTCGGACTCCACGAGTGCTCCGCGCATGCGGTCGGCCTCGATTTCGATCGCCAGCGAAAGATGCTCCTTCGGTAGAAGCTCGTAGTAGTTCGTTCGATCGAACCAGGTCGTGGCGTTGACTTCCGCACCCACGCGCTGCAGAAGGTTAAAAACGGACGTATCCAGTTTCTTGTTGAACCGCTTCGTTCCCTTGAACATCAGGTGCTCGAGGAAGTGCGTTGCACCCGTAAGGCCTGCAGACTCGTTCCGGCTCCCGACGTGGTACGTCACCATGAACGTCACGACCGGGGCGGAAGCCTCGCTGAGCAACAGGACATGCAGGCCATTCTCGCGGTGGCGATAGGCACGTATTCCTGCGGATTCTTCCTCGAAATGGAAATTTTCAGAAAGGGTCGATGGGATTTCCGTCACGATCTCTGCTGACTGTAGGATTTCAGTGGGCGTCGAGCCAGTTCTCACCGACGTTCATATCGATTTCAACAGGGACGCCGAGATCGATGGCGTGAACCATGCCGTCCCGAACGATTTCTCGTAGCCGTTCGATCTCCGACCCCGGCGCTTCGAATACCAGTTCATCGTGTACCTGAAGAAGCATCCTGGATTCCATCTTCTCCTTCTTCAGACGGTCGTGGATGCGTACCATCGCGATTTTGATCATATCGGCCTGCGTTCCCTGAATGGGCATATTCACGGCGACTCGCTCGGCGAATGAACGTTGCGTTCGGTTGCGCGACTGAATATTCGGAACGAAGCGCCGGCGGCCCATCAATGTCTGAACGTATCCTCTGGTGTGCGCCTCGTTGATCACATTGTTGATATGGGTGGTCACGCGCGGGAAGGACTGCAGATAGGTGTCGATGAGGGCCTGTGCCTCCTTCATCGAGCAACGCAGGCGCTGAGCCAGTCCCCAGGACGAGATGCCGTATGGAATTCCATAATTGACCTCTTTCGCCTTTCGTCGCTGTTCTCTCGTGACCTCCACGGGCGGAATCCCGTAGATCAGCGCCGCTGCGGAGGTGTGAATGTCCTCTCCCCGGGCAAACGCCTCCTTGAGGCCTTCGTCACCACTCATCGAGGCGAGGATACGAAGTTCAATCTGAACGTAATCGGCCGCAAGAAGCATTCGACTGTCTTCGGCGACGAAGGCTTTCCGTACCTCGCGTCCCATTTCCGTTCGGATGGGGATGTTCTGAAGGTTCGGTCCCGACGACGATAGACGGCCCGTAGCGGCGACGGTCTGATTGAAATTCGTGTGCACCCTGCCCGTCTCAGGATGCATGAGCTCACCTAGGCTGTCGACGTAGGTGCTCTTCAGCTTGGTTAGCTTTCGCCAGTCGAGGATGAGGCCTGGGAGCGGATGCTCCGTCGACAACTCCTCCAGTACGGTTTCCTTGGTGGAGGCAGCCCCCTTCGATGTTTTCGAGACTTTGCGGAGGCCGAGCTTGTTGAAGAGAATTTCCCCGAGCTGCTGCGTCGACCCGATATTGAACTCCTCGCCGGCGACTTCATAGATGTCGATCTCGAGGATCTTGATCTGCGTGTCGAGGATTTCGGATATCTCGGCCAGGATGCGCGGGTCGACGCGGATCCCGGCCGTCTCCATGTCCGCCAGGACCAGTATGAGAGGAAACTCGATTTTCTCCGCAATCTCGAGGAGTCCCTCCCTCTCCATGATCTCCTTTAGCGCGTCGGCAAGCTGCAGGGAGATGTCGGCGTCCTCACACGCATAGGAACAGACCTGATCAAGCGGCACGTCTCTCATCGAGAGCTGGTTCTTTCCATCGCCAATGAGCTCGGTGATGGGCACCATCCGATAGCCGAGATACTTGAGGGCGAGATTATCGAGTCCGTGCGGCTCCTCGGGCGCCAGAAGATAATGGGCAACCATGGTGTCGAAGAGCGGTCCAACGACTCGGACGCCGTGCCTCATCAGCGTGACGATGTCATACTTCAAGTTCTGCCCCAACTTGAGGGCCGGTCCCATGAAAATGGGCGAAAACACCTCGCATATTTCCGCCGTCGTGGTGCCGTCGGGAAGAGGGGTCGGGATGTAACATGCCTGGCCTGCCTCCCAGGAAAACGAGATGCCGACGAGCGACGCCCACATCGGATCGGTCGACGTCGTTTCGGTATCGAAGGCGAAACGATCGAGCTCGAGGAGTTTATCGTGCAGATCCAGAAGCTGTTCTCGATTGCGTATGGCTCGGTATTCGACCGAATCCTCCTCGTATGCACGGACCTCCTGCTCGGTGATCGCAGGCTCCTGGAAGGCCACGCCGTCACCCGTCGATTCACCTCCTGCGCCGATCTCGCCACTTTGGACTTTCTTGAGGAGGGTGGAGAATTCCAGTTCGCTGAAAAGTGAAAGCAGGCGATCACGATTCGGATGGGCGCGGTGGAATGCCTGCCAGTCGACGTCTACTTCCAGGTCCGTCTTGATCGTGACCAGTTTCTTGCTCAGGAGGGCATCATCGCGATGGTCGGTCAGTCCTTCGCGGGCCCGCTTCCCCTTGATATCC
>DATKEJ010000368.1:0-3841 GCA_035512315.1 Rhodothermales bacterium
GAGAGAGACTCCGACGCAACGAGGAAATCTCGCTACTTGAGTGCCTTCAATTTGCTGACAAGAGGGACCTAGTTCTGCGAGATCCGAAGCTGTGTGACCTTCTGGGTATATCGACGAAGAGGGGAAGGTCGATTCTTAAGAGGGCTGAAGCTCTCCGAAATAATCTGACTCACAGTCAGCCGGACCTGGTCGCGAAGTCTACTTGGGAAGAGATCATCGAAACGGCGACCGAGATCGAGCGAATGCTCGAGGCATCAGATTCAGAGGTGGGGAAAATGGTGGCGTCTGAAGAGAGGCGTCGAGACCAAGCTTTCTTTCCCGAATCTCCGTAAGGGCTTGGACTCGTCTATTCCCAAACCAGAGATTGATGAACCGCGTCGAGAGGAAGTCCAATCGATCAACGATGAGTCGATGTCCGTCTCTGATAGAAATTTTGGCATTTCGCAAACCCTGGGCACCGCGCGTGTCTTGAGGGGTTCACGGCGCAATACTACGGTCGACGACCACGACTCTTCCCCACCGCTTCGCCCCGAAGCCGACCGATCAACGACACTCATTTTTCCCGCCCGGCGACAATTAAAATTCCCCGTTCGAATCGGCAGCAATAGACAGTCCGATACCCCCATCAACCTGGAGATCCCGGATCGCCTCCCACCACCGACTCGCCCCGATCCGCATTCCGTTCTAAATCGGCCACCCATTCCGTGCTAAATCAGCCACCCCCTCGGAGGCAAGTCTATCCGCCCCCCCTCTACAAATCCCACAACAACCCCTCCACACTCCCGAACCGCAGCACCTGAGGCTCGAGGCGGACCGGATCCACCCTCACCACCCCCGGCAGACCCTTTCCCGAACTGTATCCCAGTACTTTCGCGAGCTTCAACTTGTCGACGCTCACGCGCTGGACGTCGTCGATGACGTAAATCAGCTCTCTCATCCCGCCCTCCTCGTCGGACCATAACATGTGAGCGAGTTTCATCGACTCGAACTTCGTTAACACCCGGGCGAGATAGCTGAACGCGCCCGTTTCCGAAACGCTGATCAACACGAAATCGCCCGGACGCATTTCGTCGAATACCCTCCGGTTGTCCGCGGTCATCCCCCAGCAGTGGAAGGTGGACCGCCCGTTCAGCGCGCGATCGAGCTTGATTGCCTCACGCGGCGACAAAGCCGGCTCGATCTTGCCCAGAGGCACCGAGCCCAAAACCGTCTTCTCCGCACTCTCCTCGGTCGCTGTGACGAGGAAAAGGCTCGGCGTCGTAGGCATGGAGGGGGGTGATGCCAAGAAGCTGCTCTCGCTCACGATCGAAGGCGCCGCAAATCGCCGATCGCGCATCGCATCCACGTCGAAACGCCGATTGTGCCGCTCGTAAAAGTCCAGCAGGCGCTCGATCACGGCCGCCGGCGTGTCGACCAGCGGCTCGGCATGCTCCTGCAATCGGTTGAAGGTCTCCTCCGAAATCCGGATAACCTTGCTCATGTCCTGCTCACGTTTCTGATGCCGGCTGCAGCGGGCAAACGCCCCATTTCGTCCGGCTCACGACGGGCAAAGCTAATGCAGATAATAATTCGGAATCTTTTTCGTTGCAATGTAACAATGTAACATTGTATCTTACTCTTCGTTTAAGAGTCTTCAGAAAGACATGAGTACGCGGCGCGCAATACCGAGCGAGGTCGCGCTTTACAAAAAGGATTGGGAGAAGTCCACAATCATCCCTCCAAAATCAAAATCTGATGTCTGATGTCTGATGTCAATTCAGCCGTCTGATGTCTGACGTTCACAGCCATGCATCCAAACATCCAAACTACCCTAGCCCGCCTGGAGCAACTCCCTCTCCAGTCAAACGGATCCATAACCATCATCCCGCTGAGCGATCCCATGGATCGGCGTCTGACCTATCTCACGCTGGCCGAAGCGCTGCGAACGGGTCGTTTCCACATCACCGAGGTGTCTCATGCGGGGTCGGTCCCGGCGCTCAAGGCCGTTAACGACACGAAGGACGACGTCCTCCTCATCGACGGTGAGGAAGTCGCCGGCGCGAAACAGAATCGCGTGTTCAATGCGTCGATCCTGGTGCCCGCCGGGTCGACAATTTCCATTCCCGTGTCATGCACCGAGCAGGGGAGATGGCACTACGCGTCGTCGGATTTCAAGGAATCGGGTCACCTGATGTCGCAGCGACAGCGGATGGACCAGAAGTGGCAGGTCATGCAGACCCTCCGTAGCCACAAATCGTACGCGGGAAGCCAGGGCGCGGTGTGGGATGAGGTTAGCCGCCTGCACGACGAGCTCGGCACGCAATCAAACACGGGCGCCATGTCCGACGCATTTCGCATCCGCGGCTCGGATATCGACGACCTGACGCACGCGTTCGAACCCGTGAAGGGACAGGTTGGACTCGCGGCCGTCGTGAATGGCCGCCTGCTGGGACTCGACTACCTCTCGCAGGAGTCGGTGTTCAAACAGGTGTTTCCGAAGCTGATCAAGAGCTATACCATCGAAGCGATGAGGACGCGCGGTGGGTCTCCATCCCGGCACGACCGCGACGTTGTCGCTCAGTACGACCGGTTGGTCGAGACGGCGATCGAAGCGTCGGAATCGGTCCATGAGTCCGTAGGGCTTGGATTCGACTACCGGTATTCGTCGGATGACGTCGTCGGGTCCGCGCTGGTGCATAAGGAAGAAGTGGTCCACATGGCCTTCTTCGCGGTGGACCGATTTCCGTCGGATGAGCCGCGAGGGCGGTTTTCGTCATTCCGGGAGAGGAGGGACTTCAGGTACTAAAACGTGGTATGGCGTCCGTGCCCCGTTTAGCGTTTCTCGTTTCTCGTTTAGCGTTGGGGTTTCGTTTAGCGTTTCTCGCCCCGCCTCCGCGAGGCCAAGGTTTAGCGTTCAGCGTTTCCTATGTTTTCTCGCGCAAAGACGCAAAGACGCAAAGGGACCCCTCCTCTAGCCGCGTTCGTTAGCGTTTCTCGCCCCGCCTCCGCGAGGCCAAGGTTTAGCGTTCAGCGTTCCTGTGTTTTCTCTCACAAAGCCACAAAGGCACGGGGGACACAAAGCGGATTGACTCGGCCGTGGGCGGAATGAACTCCGGGGGTACTGCCTCGGTACATGGTCCCCCTCCCGAGGGGGCGGCTGAAGCGACGACTGGCGGATCTCGAAGCACCGGTAGGAGCTGGGAGCGGAAGCAGGGGGAGGTTACTTATGCAAGCGCCTGCGGCACGCCACACTGCTCACTTCTCCGTCGGCGAGGATCTCCGGACCCACCCGATTCTCACCGGAGATGAGGCATAAGTCTCAACCTTTCGCTCAGGAACGGTTACCTCCGTGCTCCTGACTTTGAGCCGGGTAACCTGGAACCTGGAACTTGGAACCCGGAACTCCAACTAACTATCCGGCGAGCGAGACATACTCCGTCGTCTCCAGTATTCGGGGACCGATGTGCGGACTGAGTGACTCTCGCGTGATCAGTTCGACCGGGCGTTGAAGCGCATCCTCCAGCCGTTGCGCAAGGGTCATGAAGTTGTCGAACGTCTTCCGACCGGGCAGGAATTCGACCAGAATGTCTACGTTGCTGCCCTCGGGCGCGTCACCTGAAAGGAATGACCCAAAAAGGCCGAGCCGAGCCACACCGAGCGCCCGGAGTTCCGGTCCGAGATCATGCAGCCGCTCAAAGACCTCGACCTTCGTCGTAACGGCGGTTTCCATAAGCGCGTGTGTCCCGGCGCGACAAACTGATTGACCAACAGGCAAAAAATACACCGAAAACAGGTCCACTACCCAGGACTACGACTGTTCGCCACCTCAGGGCCACGAGTATTCCCCACTTTCCGGCGCAGA
>DATKEJ010000369.1:0-4747 GCA_035512315.1 Rhodothermales bacterium
AGGAAGCTGGAGCACCCGGAGTCGATGAAGCAGATATCTTGGAACCTGAAATCGAAATGACCGTGGCCGAACCGACCGTCGAGCCGGCAGAGGGCGTGGCGGATTCGACCGAGGAGGAGCCTGAGGAACCGGAACTGACCGCGACCTCGGCTCAAGATGCGCAAGTGCCGGCGCCGGAGTTGGACGCGGCCGACGGGAAACCGGAGACGCAGTCCCTTGAGGCCGAGGTTGAGGTGGGCTCGGCCGGAGTTCCCGAAGTCGAGGATCGTCCTGGCGATGCTGAGGAGCCACTCGCCGAGACGGCGCCTGAGTCGCGACACGAGCAGGCGGAGGTGAAGGAGCCTGCGAAAAAGGCGCAGCCGCCGAAGCCGGCGAAAAAGCGGACGACTCGAAAGACCCCAAGGGCTCGGAAGCCCCCCGAGGCTGAAAAGATCCCCAAGGTCGAAGAGGCGGAGGTTGCTCAAGAAGTCGAACCAATTGAGGAAGCGGGGGCCGTCGAAGCAGTCGAGGAAGCAGGGGCCGTCGAAGAAGTCGAAGCTCTGGAAGAACTAAAGTCGGTCGCAGTGGAGGGCGTCGACGAGGTCGAGCCTGCCGGCGACGTCGACGCCAGTGAGGACATTGCGGATTCTGAGGATTCCGGGGAGGCTGAGATTCCTCCGTCGAAGCCCGGGCCTGTTGCCCTGGATTCGCCGTATGCGCCGCCGATGCCCGGCATCCCAGTCGAGGTCCCATCCGCTGCGCCGGAGATGAAGCCCGAGCCGCCTCCGGCAGAGAAAGTGGCCGCCACTCCTGGTGCCGGTCCAAAACGAAGGCGTTCGAGGAGAAGTCCCTCGAATCCACCGGCCTTGCCGCAGCCGGTGGCGCAACCGGAAACGGTTGCCCACCCCGCTGAACGCAGAGAGTCGTGGTCACACATTCGAACTAGCCACTGGGTAACCTGGCTGGGGCTTCTCGGCGTGCTCGTCGTCGTCGGTCTGTTTCTCGTCCGATCCTTCACGACGTGGCTGTCGGTTGATGCCGCCCCGAAGGTGACGCATCGACCACCCGTTACGCTGGAGGCGCTTCCTGAGCGATTTTCGGGTTTTGTCAGGCGTGACGACGTTACGGAGGAGTTCGTAACGCTCGTTATTGGCTTCACGGATTCACTCGATCCGGGTGCGTTCGAATTCAGGATGTGGACCCACAGCGCCGGTTCGCTTTATGCGACGACGGGGGAGGGGTCGCTCACCGGCGACGGGGAACAAATCACGCTTCCAGAGCCGTACGGAATGGGAGGCATATTCGTAAGCGAGGGAGGCGAGGTGCGCATGCGGTCGGTGCGGCGCATGGAGTTTCCAAGATGGGAATTTACAGGCCAAATGCCATGAGATTGATTACCACGGTTTTCTTGTTCACCGTTCTGTCTGCGTGCGACTACGGCGCCAGACGACAAGTCGCCTCCCTCACGGAGGAGAAGGCATCACTGCAAACCCAGTTGCAGCTGAGCTCCGTCTACATCCAGGACGTGACGGAGATCATGGACGAAGTACAGCGCAACCTCAACGCCATAGAAGAAAGAGAAGGCATTATCGGTAAGATCTCCCTCGATCCCTCAGGTTCAGAGGGCGCGAGAAAGCGAGCGGTTAACGTCAGGCAGGAATTGTTGACGAGCATCTCCGACATAGACGGTTTCATTCAGGAGAACCGCGAGAAGATGGACGCCCTGAGGGAGCGCATCCAGAAATCCGCCGTCAGGATCGAGAGTCTGGAGCGGCTGGTCGACAATCTGACCGTGACCGTCGAAGAGAAGGAGAGAAGCGTCGACATCCTGAAGCAACAGGTGCGCTCACTCGAGGCCAACATTGCCTCCCTTCAGGGCCAGCTGCGAGAGCGCGAGACCGTGATTCTGGCCAAAGACTCGACCATCGCCGAGCAGCATGCAGCCATCGTCGAAAGAGACGAGGCCATTCAAACTCACGTCGAGGAAGCCGCCACAGGATATTATGTAATCGACTCCCGAGAGTCGCTGCGACGGAAGGGCCTTATCAACGAGAGGCGATCGGGATTTCTCGGCCTGAGAAAAGCGACCTCCGTAGGATCGATTCTCACAGAGCATTTTCATGGTGTACCGAAACGAGAGCCGGCGATCGAGCTTGATCCATCGGTCAACGATGTCGAGATCATATCGGCGCATAGGGATCGGCCGGATCTGTTTCGTTTTGACCGGTCTGGTGCGGGGTCACAACTCGTGCTCGTTGATCCGGAGGGATTCTGGGCGATTTCGGACTATCTCGTCGTCGTTTCAGACGACTGATCGCAGGGGTCCTTCCTAATACTTCGCATTCGAATGAACAAACTGTTGCACGCACTGCCGTGTGCCCTCGTCGTCTTGACGCTCGGCGCATGCGAGATCCCTAATGACGACATGGCCGCTGTAGATCACGCCGCGCCAGATCCGGCCGAAGAGCTGGTTGCACGGTTTGTGCCGTTCAGGCTCACGACGGAGGTGGATCAGCTGACGGAGAATCAGAAGAGGATGATCCCCCTTCTGATCGACGCTGCCAGGATAATGGACGTTCTGTTTTTCGAGCAGGGTTTTGGGTCGCCCGTGCTTGCCGAGAGTCTGACGATGACCGATGCGCAGAGACAATATTTTGAGATGAATTACGGCCCGTGGGATCGCGTCGGTGGAAACGCCCCGTTCGTGGAGAACATCGGCGAGAAGCCGCTCGGAGCCAATTTCTACCCCGCCGACATGTCGAAGGACGAGTTCGAGCAGGCCATTGCGGACTCTCCGCGGAAGGAGCGCGCGTTCAAAAGCCTTTACACCCTGATTCGTCGCGACGCATCCGGAGAGCTGGTGGCGATTCCCTATCACGAAGCGTTCGCGACCCAGTTGACTCAGGCCGCCTCCAAGCTCCGTGAGGCCGCCGAGTTCGCCGATGACCCCGGCCTCCGCACGTATCTCGATCTCCGCGCGGAAGCCCTCGTCACCGATGAGTATCAGAAGAGCGACATGGCGTGGATGGATATGAGGGACAACCGCCTCGACGTGGTCATTGGAGCCATCGAGACGTATGAGGATCAGCTCTTCGGCTACAAGGCGTCGTTCGAGGCGTACGTCCTGGTCAAGGACAAGGAGTGGAGCGATCGTCTCTCGAGGTACGCCGCACTGCTGCCTGCGCTCCAGGAAGGACTTCCCGTGGCGCCGACTTACAAGGCCGAGCGACCGGGGACCGATTCCGATCTCAATGCCTACGATGCCGTGTACTATGCCGGCGAGAGCAACGCCGGATCGAAAACTATCGCCATCAATCTCCCGAATGACGAGGTCGTTCAACTCGAAAAGGGGACGCGCAGGCTGCAGCTCAAGAACGTCATCAGGGCGAAGTTCGAGCATAATCTGATGCCGATCAGCGGCGTTTTGATCGATCCCTCGCAACGAGAGAACATTACGTTTGACGCTTTTTTCGAGAACGTGATGTTCCACGAAGTCGCGCACGGGCTTGGCATCAAGAACACGATCGACGGGAGCGCGACCGTCAGGAAGGCGCTGAAAGAGTACTACACGACGCTCGAGGAGGGCAAAGCCGACGTGCTCGGCCTCTACATGGTGAACTCGCTCGACGCGATGGGCGAGTTGGGAGAAGTACACGACGTGCACGACAATATGGTGACGTTTGTCGCCGGCATCTTCCGCTCCATCCGCTTCGGGGCGACAAGTGCGCACGGCCGTGCCAATCTCATCCGATTCAATTTCTTTCAGGAGATGAACGCATTCACGCGCGACCCCGAAAGTGGAACGTACAAGGTGAACCCCGACCAAATGCTGATCGCGATGGAGGCCCTGTCCGAAAAGATCCTTCGGCTCCAAGGTGACGGAGACTACGAAGGTGCCGTAGCGTTCATCGCTCAATACGAGGTCATGACTCCGGAGCTGCAGGCCGACTTGGATCGCCTGGCCACGGCCGGGATCCCAGTCGATGTCGTGTTCGAGCAGGGGGTAGACGTTCTAGGGCTTTAACCCTCGTCAGCGGCGCGCTTTGACTTTGGCATAAATCTCCAGGTAACGCTCGGCTGAGCGCTTCCAGGAGAAGTTGCCTTTCATGCCCCGCGTCTGGATTTGACGCCACGCATCACGATCTCTGAACAACGCGCAGGCTCGCTTTACGGCGTCGAGCAGCGCGTGGGAAGCGAAGTCGACAAAACTGAACCCGTTTCCGTGACCGGCGAATTCGTGGTAGTCGAAAACGGTGTCGGCCAGCCCGCCTGTCTTTCGAACGATAGGGACGGTTCCGTAGAGCAGGCTGAACATCTGATTCATCCCACAGGGTTCGTAGTGGGATGGCATGAGGAACATGTCTGAGCCCGCTGTGATTCGGTGCGCAAGTCCGTCATTATACCCGGGGTAGAATGACACTCGGTCCGGAAACGCGTGCGCGGCGTAGCGGAAAAAGTCCTCGTAGCGACTGTCTCCGCTTCCAAGAACGACGAGCTGGGAGGGCATCGAGACGACGGCGTGGATGATCGGCTCGAGCAGCTCCAGACCTTTCTGAGCCGTCAGGCGCGAGACGACGCCGATTACCGGCACGACCTCAGAAAACGGCAGGCGCATTTCTCCGAGTAGCGCGCGCTTGTTGTCGAGTTTTCGATCCAGCGACCGGACGCTGTAGCGTTTTGCGATGTGCTTGTCTTTGTTCGGGTGCCAAACGGAAACGTCGATTCCGTTGAGAACTCCGTGCAGATCCCAAGACCGCGAACGGAGCAC
>DATKEJ010000370.1:0-11663 GCA_035512315.1 Rhodothermales bacterium
ATGCAGCTGTTCCGGGCCGAAATGCCGGGGCCGTCAGCCGACAAGCTGACCCCTCGCGTCAAAGAGACGGCCAAACGGCTGTGGCTCATCTATTTCGCCATCACGGTCGCCGAAATCCTGCTGCTGCTGCCTGCAATGAACTGGTTCGACTCCGTCAATCACGCCTTTACGACCATGGCGACGGGCGGATTTTCGACGAAGAACGGGTCTGTCGGGGCTTTTCAGAGTGCTTACGTGGAGTGGGTCATCACGTTTTTCATGATAGCTGCCGGGGTCAACTTCACGCTGCACTACCG
Organism: Rhodothermales bacterium; assembly: GCA_035512315.1. Classification (GTDB taxonomy): domain Bacteria; phylum Bacteroidota; class Rhodothermia; order Rhodothermales; family DATKEJ01; genus DATKEJ01. Next base: position 297 of record DATKEJ010000370.1, read on the forward strand.
GCTGCTCCATGGCAACGTGAGGCCTGTTCTCCGGGATCGGGAGCTGAGATTCTATCTCCTGATCATCATTGTGTCCGCGCTAATGATCGCCACGTCGATCTACGGGATGTCTGGTCTCGACGCTCAACGGTATGAGAGCCTGGAAGAGGCTATTCGACACGCCGTATTCCAGGCAGCTTCCATTGTGACCACCACCGGATTTGGGACCGCCGATTACGAGATGTGGCCCCCTCTCGCGCTGGGTGTGGTCTTCTTTCTCTTTTTCACCGGCGGAATGGCGGGATCGACCAGTGGCGGCGTAAAGGTCGTGCGCCATGTCCTGCTCTACAAGCACACTTATAGGGAGATCAAGCGCCTCGTGCACCCGCAGGCAATCCTTCCGATCCGGCTCAACGATCAGGTGGTGTCGGGCGACATCATGCGCAACGTGCTCTCGTTCGTCGTGCTCTATGTCGCGACCGCGTGCATCGGCGCGATGGCACTGTGCCTGGTTGGGATGGATTTACTGACCGCGCTTGGCGGCGCGATATCGGCCGTCGGGAATGTCGGACCGGCGTTCGGCACGCTCGGCCCGACGGAGAACTACGCGCACGTTCCCCTAGCCGGGAAATGGGTCCTCGCCATCCTGATGATGCTCGGACGCCTGGAGATCTTCACCGTGCTCGTCCTGTTCGTACCGGCCTTCTGGCGACGGTAACGGCGGTCAGGCGGTCGATTCGATTTCCAGGAGTCTCGCGACGCTGGACCGTACGTGCTCGGCCGAGCTTTCGAGCAGCATCAATTCATCCGGATTCAGGTTGAGCTCGAGAATCTGCTCGACGCCGTTTCGACCGAGGCGAACCGGAACGCCGATGAACAAGTCGCTCAGCCCGTACTCGCCGTTGACCCATGCCGCGCACGGCAGAACGCGGCCGTTGTTCTTGACGATCGCCTCACACATTTCTGCGGCGGCGGCGCCAGGCGCGTACCAGGCCGATGTACCCAGGAGCTTGACGATCTCGCCCCCGCCGAACTTCGTCCGTTCCACGATCTCGTTAATGTCCTCGGCATTCATGAGCGAAGTGAGGGGCGTTCCTGCCACCGTGGTAAGGCGCGGCAGCGGCACCATGGTATCTCCGTGGCCTCCCATGAGCGTGGCCTGAATGTCGCGGACCGACACGCCCAATCTCTCCCTGATGAACGCACGATAACGCGCCGTATCCAGGACTCCAGCCATCCCGAAGACTCTGTGTCCTGCGAATCCGCTTGTGGTGTACGCAACGTATGCCATCACATCGAGGGGATTTGACACGACGATCAGAATGCTATTGGGGCTGCCGGAAACGAACTGCTTCGTAACCGACCGGACGATTCCCGCGTTCTTGGACAGCAGGTCGTCGCGGCTCATGCCCGGCTTTCGCGCCAGACCTGCGGTGATTACGCAGATGTCCGACCCGGTCGTGTCGGCATAATCGTTCGTGCCGACGACGCGGGTATCGAAAAGATGGATGGGGGCCGACTGCGCAATGTCGAGCGCCTTGCCCTGCGGCAGGCCCTCGACGATGTCGACGAGCACCACCTCATCGACCATGTCTTTTCGCGCAATGCACTCGGCCACGGTTGCGCCGACGTTTCCTGCGCCTATAACAGTGATCTTCATGGTATTGTGATTGAGCTTTTTCCGATTGTCAGGCTCGGTCAAAATACCAACGTGAAGCCGGTGATCAAGTGGACTTTGTCCGAAATCCCGTGCAGGTGCAAACCCGGAACGGGTGGCGCACCACTGCGTCCACCTGCTGATTTCCGTACACTACGGTCATGCATATTGACCAGGCAACATTTGTCGTAACCGATACTGAGACGACCGGTCTGAACCCGGCCGGTTCGCGTATGATCGAGATTGGCGCCGTCAAGATTCGGAGCGGCGAGATCGTTGAACGATTCTTCAGCCTGGTTAATCCAGGACACCATGTTCCGCGGCAGATCACGCGGCTGACGGGAATAACGACGCCGATGGTTTTTGCCGCGCCCCCGGCTTCCGAAATCCTGCCGGCGTATCTCGAGTTTCTCGGCGACGCCGTGCTTGTCGGGCACAACGTATCGTTCGACCGCAAGTTCATTCAGTACGAGATGAGGCGGGCAGGCATTAAGGGGTCGCTTGGGCCGACGCTTTGTACTAAGCGTCTGGCGCGGCGACTGCTTCATGCGCTTCCGTCAAAGTCACTCCAGAGCCTGAAGCGTCACTACGGTGTGCAGACCGCCCGCCAGCATCGCGCGCTCGACGATGCGGAAGCAACTGCGGAGGTCTTCCTGCGGCTGCTGGCCGCGATGCGAAATGAATCGAGCGTCGACACGATCCCCGAGATCCTGCGCTATCAAAACCAGCGCCTGTATGCCGACCGGACGATGCCCGCGAACGTCCGCCGAATCCGAGACGGCATTCTTCAGACCGTGCCGAACGTCCCGGGCGTATACCTCTTCAAGAGCTCGTCGAACGTGTTGATATATGTCGGGAAGGCACGCAATCTGAAAGCCAGAGTGCGCACGTATTTCACGGGTATCGACTCGCATCCTTACCGGATTCGGCAGCTCGTGAAGGCCGTCCGGAACGTCGATTTCATCCCTACACCGAGCGAATTGAGCGCACTCATCCTGGAGTCGCGCCTGATCAAGCGCCACAAGCCGACATTCAATCGTGCCCAGGTGAGGTATCGGAACTTTCCGTTTCTAAAGCTCGCCTCGGGAGACGCTGCCAAGTTGGAGTGGAGCTACGAGATTCTCGACGACGATTACGAGTATTTCGGCCCGCTTGGAAACCGAAGGGAAGCGGAGCGTCTGGTCGAGATCGTGGGCGGAGTGTCGTGGGCGGAGTCGGGGCAGAAAGAAAGCATATCGGCCCAGGTCCGCGCGTTTCTGACGGAAGGTCACACGCACGTCCTCGACCACCTGCGGCGAGAGATGCGACGTGAGGCGCAGGCGCTGGCCTTCGAGCGCGCGGCCAAGCTGCGTGACCAGGTTTCCTTCCTCGAGGACATCCAGAGTCGTAGGTCGACCGTGGCTTCACCCGTACTCGACCACAATGCGCTTTGGATCCACGAGCTCGCACCTGGCGAACTGACGCTGTACCTCATTCGTTTCGGCCGGCTCGCGGCCGAGATTGTGGTTGACCGCGGTTCGTGGGGCGCACGATCTGACGAGGTCCAGGCGCGAATGGAGGCCGTTTTCCGCTCGGATACGCAGCGGCCCGAGCGGTACGGGAAGCGCGAAATCGATGAGATTCGCATCATCGCAAGCTGGCTATTCAGGGTGCGGGACTCGCTGGAGTGCATTCCCTTTTCCGGCGGGACGGAGCCCCGGTCGTTTGTAGCTCATGTCCTGGGCGCCGTGTCTCGGGCGGTCGCTCAGACGGGTTCCGGGAGCGACAGCAGCAGCTCGAGCGGTACCGCTACGCGTTCCCTCCAGGCGCGCTCTGAGTGATCATGCTCCGGAAACTCATGCACGATCCAGTCGACTCCGTCCGAATACCCGGCCCGAACCGCAATCCTCGTGGCCTGCTTTTGGAGCTTGGCGTACCCTTCTATGAGCGCCTCCCTCCCGTAGTCGAAGTAGAACCGATGCCGGCCCGGAGGTGGAAGCTGCTGTTCTAGGTAGGGCATGAAGATATCGCCTGCTACCGTCCATGACGTTGATAGACAACCCGCGCCTCCGAAGACGTCGGGGTACTCGCAAAGCGCATAAAGCGATACGAGCGCGCCCATACTCGCTCCCATGATGAACGTATCGGCGGCCTCCGGCCTGACCCGGTACTGGTCATCGATGAACGGCTTCAGCTCGGATACGATGAACTCTATGTATCGGTCGGATGCGGGCGCGTTACCGTGCTCCTCAAGCCAGAGGTTGATGTAGGTAGGATCGCCGGCGAGATCGAATGGGCGCTTCGGCATGTAGCGGAGGAGCCGTTTCGGAGTGTTCCAGATCCCGACGGCGATCGTGTCTCGAATTCTGACCTCGTCCTGCAGGATGCTCAGCGATTCGTGGATTCCCCAGTCGATTCCGCTGAAGGAGAGCTCCGGATCGAACAGGTTCTGGCCGTCGTGGAGATAGACGACCGAATAGGTACGATCCTTATGCCGATCGTATCCCTCCGGCAGCCACACGTCGACGTTTCTAGACTCGACATGCTCTGAACTGAAATTGAGGTGTCGAACCAGTCGCCCTCGAAATGTTCGCTTCGGATCCACCACACTCATCTACTCGACTCGGCCGGTTGTCGACTTACCGTTAGCTTTTTCCGACGGAAACGCGAAGGTAGTACTTCAGTGACTCAGACAAAACATCTCTCGCCTCGGCCACCTCGAAGCAGTGCCTCTTTGTTTGAAAGACAGGCAGCGATTAGATTTCTGGTCGTCTGGAAGCCGCCTCTTCACTCTACATCACCCGGTCAGGTTGGGCCGGTCACGATTTAAAGACAGGGATGGCCACGCTGTTCTCTGAACTGCCATGACGGTCGCCTGAACGACAGGATCGAACCAGTTACCGATAGCCATACGTGTCAACGTCTCTTTCTCCAGCGGTATCCGTCGTAATTCCACTCTACAACAAAGTGGATCTCGTGGCGGAGGCGATTGAGAGCGTCTTGAGCCAGGATTTTGAGGACTTCGAGATCGTCATCGTCGATGACGGCTCGACCGACGGGTCGGGGCAGATTGCGCAAGGGTATGCTGAAAGGCTCGGTGGGCGGTGCACATACGTGAGGCAGGAGAGAGCGGGGGCGGGTGCCGCGCGAAATCGGGGCATGAGGATGGCAAACGGCGAGTTGGTGGCTTTCTTAGATGCCGACGATGTGTGGATTCCCCAAAAACTGGGACGACAAGTGCGATTCCTTCAGAGCCATCCGGATATTCAATGGTGCGCCACGAATTACTGGATCGGCCAGCGTGACGGAGCGACTCATGGAGCGGCGGTTCCCTACGATGAGGCGCATGCAGGTGAGGCCTGGATCGTTGTCGATTGGTTCGCGGCAATGTCCCAAAGACACATCGCGTTTCAGGCCTCGGGCGCGATGCTGCGCAGGTCCCTGATTCAGCAGGCCGGCGAGTTTGACGTAATGATTCCGTCAGGGCAAGATTTCGACTATTGGGTCAGAATTGGGGAAATCACTCCGATGTGCGGTTATTTACTCGCACCGTGTTACACGCTGTCACGCGATTCGAGTTACTCGATCACATTCAACGACCCTGAGAAATACTCGGGGAAGGTCAGGATGCTGGCTCCACTTATGGAGCGATCGATTCAGCCCGGCCGATCTCCTGCGTATCAAGATCTCATTCGATCCGTTTCGGTGGACATGGTCCATGGGTCGATTGCAGAGGGTCGCCCGGATGTTGCTCGCGCGCTCCTTCGTACTTTCCCGAAGCAGTGGAGGGGGGCTCGTTACGTCGGTTATCTGCTATTGGCTTGCGTTCCGGCGTCAATATTTCGCTACCTTGCCCTCGGATGGCACCGGGCGGGTCGGCCTTTCAGGAGCCGCATTCGGGGCACCTGACCGACCAGCGAGGGCAGTAATCGTATCATGACGATACTTTGCCTCACATCATACTTCAAAGGCGAAGCCTTCATCCGCGGCTGCAAGGAAAGAGGCGCCACGGTGGTTCTCATTACCTCGCAGTCGCTGAAGGACTATCCCTGGCCGCACGACTCTCTGGATGCGATCTACTTCATGCCTGTCGTCGAAGGACACTGGGTCGTCGGGGACATGCTCAAAGCGGTGAGTCATCTTGCGAAGACGACTGAGTTCAACCGCATCGTTGCGCTCGACGACCTCGATCTCGAAAAGGCCGCGATGCTTCGCGAACATTTAAGGGTGCCGGGTATGGGGGATACGCGCACGCGCTTTTTCCGTGATAAACTGGTGATGCGGAAGCGAGCGCGCGAGGTGGGGCTGCCGGTTCCGGCCTTTGTGCATGTGCTCAACGACCGTCGTCTGAAAGAGTTTTTCGATACCGTGCCGGCGCCTTGGATCATCAAGCCTCGCTCGGCCGCAGGTTCGATCGGGGTCAAGAAGCTGGTGAATGAGTCGGAGGCCTGGGGCGTCATTCACGCTCTCGGGGATGAGCGTTCGCACCATTTGATCGAGGCGTTCTTACCCGGACGAGTGTACCACGTTGATTCGATTATTTTCGACGGCGAGATCGTATTCGCAAGGGCTCACAGCTATATGGATCCACCGATGGCGGTGGCGCACGAGGGAGGAATCTTCCGATCACACACGCTGCGTCCTGAAGATCCGGATCGCGAGAAACTGCTCGACTTGAACGCCCGCGTCATCTCAGGGATGGGTCTGACTCGAGGAGTCTCGCACACCGAGTTCATCCGCCACGAGGGTGCGTTTTACTTTCTCGAAACGTCGGCGCGGGTCGGCGGCGCTCATCTTGCAGAGATGATCGAGGCCTCGAGCGGATTAAACCTCTGGCGCGAGTGGGCCCGCATCGAGACGCTCGCGGAAGACGAGCGCTACGAACTCCCTGCTGTCCGTTCGGATCATGCGGGAATCATAAACTCCCTCGCCAGGCAGGAGCATCCCGACACCTCCGCCTACACCTATCACGAGATTGCATGGCGCCTCGACAAGAAGCATCACGTCGGGATGGTGGTCAGGCACTCGGATTACGACCGCGTCGTAGACATCCTCGAGGAGCTGGCCGGACGCTTCAGGGTCGATTTCCACGCCTGGGCTCCCATGGGGGACATACCAGCGCCTTGACGGTCACAGGTGACGCGCCGCGATCCGCGAGCATCATCAGACGACCGGCGAGCGACGACAACGTTAGCTTGGCGGCGTAACCTGCCCGACCCCAGTCCGTACCCGGATACAGACCAGAATCGCGCACCCAAGTGGCAAAAGAAGCAGGATCCCCGGAGCAGGCAGTCAGCGAGATTGAGGCGGCGCTTCGATCGATGGAGACGCTGGCGTCGAAGCCGGCCTCCGCGGGAAGGACGAGCCGGCCAAAGGAGGCTGCCCCTGCATCGGGGTCAGCGCGCCAAAAGTCCCGGAGGCCGATTCTCGGGACGGCTTTTCGATGGTTGGTCGCCGTTGCGGCCATTGCGACCCTTCCGCTGCTCATTCTGGTCCGGCTCTCCGTCTGGTTTTACACAGACTATGGCTTGTGGCCGTGGATCGCGGTCACAGGTGGAGCTATTTCAGCCGCGCTCGTCTTCATTGTGCTCGTCCTCATTGTGATCAGGGGCGCGGCCGGTAGGTTTCGCGCACCAACGTACTTCAAACGGGCGATGTTCGGTTTAGTGCTCGTTTACTGCGGCTATTTCGCCCTTCTCGTCTCCGCCGGCAACGCAAAGTCCGCGGAGGTTCGTTCTACGTACACGTCCCTCCACCCGAGTCTCCGCCTGGCGCTCAGCACGTGGATGCTGGTCGACTCGCGGCTAGTGATCACTGATGCCGAGCGACAGGTTGAGGATTACGCCCGCAGGGGCCTTCCTCGCAACGAGGCGTCGCTCCACTTTGTCACCTCCTCCGGTTACGTGCACGCGGTTGACTTGCGCACGATCGGCCGTCCCGAATGGCGCAATTTCCTGACGACCGTTTACTTCAAGGCGATGGGATTTAGCGCACTGCGCCACGGAGAGACGGCCGACCATCTTCACCTCTCCATTCAGGTCGCCGAGTGAATAGAACTTTGGATGTTCGAGAATAGGAGTGAGGGGTTTATAAACCTGTCAGGTCTTTAGACCTGTCACGTCTAAAGACCCGTCAGGTCTCTAGACCGGTCAGGTTTATCCGCGCGGCGAGCGGTATTCCGTCGAAAAAGGCCGATGGTTCCTAGATAGCGGTAGTCGCGTGAGACGCCCCATGAAGCATGCCCTCCGCAGCGTCCATAGCGAAGCGAATCTCCGACAAGAAATGATCTCTACCGACAAGGTCGACTATTCCTGCCGGCTCGAGTACGTCCATGACGGGTCCTTTTGCGCCGGCGAAAAGTACTTCGACTTGCCTCGATCTCAGTTCGACGATCAGCTCGTGCAGCATCTGGGCGCCGGTGGCATCGATCCGATTGATCGGATAGGCGTCGATGATGATGATCCGAACTTCTGGGTCGTCGTTGACGATGTCTTCAATTTGATCCCTGAATACCGGGGCATTCGCGAAATAAAGGGATGCGTCCAATCGATACACGACGACGGCTGCCGTTACCAACGCATCGGGATGTCTTTCGACGTTGCGGTAGACCGAAGTGCCGGGCAGGCGGCCGGTGATGGCCGTATGCGGTCGGCTGCTCTGGTAGATCACGAGCAGGAGCGAGGCGCTGATCCCGACGAGGATCCCTTCCTCCACTCCCAGGACGAGCGTCGCGAAAAACGTCACGATCATGAGATAAAAATCCAGGCGGTCGGTTCGCCAGAGGAACTTGACCTCATTCGTGTTTAGAAGCCCGGTCACCGCCACCACGATGATGGCTGCAAGGGCGGCGTTTGGGAGGTACACGAAGAGCGGCGTGAGGAAAATGAGCGTGACCGCGACGACGACCGCCGAAGCGAGATTCGAGAGTGTGCTCGCAGCCCCCGATCGGACACTCACCGCTGTACGAGCGAAACCGCCTTCCGCCGGGATAGCCTGAAAGAATGAGCCGAAGATGTTGGCCAGTCCGAGAGCCATGAACTCCTGTCCCGAATCGAGCCGGTATCTGAATCGGGACGCATAAACCTTGGCGACCGCCGTTGAGTCCATCAGACCGATGAAAGCAACGGTAAGCGCAGGCGGGATGAGGCGCTGCACGTCCGTGAAACTCCAATCCGGAATCTCAAGATGAGGCAGGCCTGAGGGGACTCGGCCGACGGTGTGGACACCGGTCTGATCCAAGCCAAAAGCCCACACCACGGCTGAACTGATACCGACCACGATCAAGGCGCCCGGGATATGCCTGTTCCAGCGGCTCAGCACCGCGAGCGTCACGATGCACGCGATCGAGATTGCGACAGTCGCTCCGTCAGCCGATGCGATGTGATCGAGGGCCTCTTTGATCATTCTGGAAACGAGACTCGACCGCGCGACCTCTATTCCGAGCAGGTGTTCCAACTGGGTTAATCCGATGACGATCGCCGCAGCCATTGTGAAACCACGGAGGACCGGGTGCGACAGGAAGTTGGCAAGAAATCCCATCCTGGCTGCCCCCATGCTGAACTGGATGACCCCGGCCATCAGACTCAGAAGAATGGCAAGGGACAGGTAGCGCTCGGGATCGTTTCCGGCGATCGGCATAATTCCCGAGGCCACGATCAGCGACAGGATTGCGGCCGGGCCGACTTGCAGGTGTCGCGACGAGCCTGCCAAGGCATACACGATGACCGGAACGAGTGCTGTGTAGAGACCGTAGATCGGTGGCACTCCGGCGATCAGGGCGTACGCCATGCCCTGCGGCACCAGAATGACGCCCACCGTGGCGCCGGCGCCTATATCGCGAACAAGGGCTGCCCTGCTGAAGCCTCTCAGAAGGGAAATGAGCGGCAGCTCGATCCGGGGTAACCTCATCGAACGCAGTCCTTAGACCGCCAGGGCCTCCAACCGACAGTTTTCAAAGTTGTCGTTGATCAACACTACGGAGTGGCCAAGGCTCGCCAGATACGCAGATGCGGCTGCCGCCCTCGCCCCCGTGCTGCAGTACACGAGGAGTGTCTTGTCGCTCGGGATCCGGTCGAGATATTCGGGCAGCCGGGTATAGGAAGCACTGACAGACCCTGGGACACTCCCCCCGTCGTATTCTGATCGGAATCGCACGTCGATCACGGCAACGTCCTCCCTGTCGGCAACCTCCCCAATCTCGGGGAACCGGATCTCTTCGATTGTCGACGCTGGACCCCCATTCGCGAAGTATCGCATCAGTGTTCTCTCGTCGGCGAAGGCCACGACATTGTCGTATCCGATCCTCACGAGGTCCCGTACGGCGGCTTCCACGTCACCGGCCTCGATTATAAGGATCAACGGCGTTCCTTCATCCACGACCAGAGATCCGATTACAGTGTTGAACGCCTTGTTGAACGGGGCATACAGAGATCCGGTCACGTGCCGCGCGAAAAAAGACGGACGGTCAAGCCGAGTGTCTACGATAAGCGAATCGCCTCGCTTCACAACCTCGATCAGCTCCGAACTAGACAACTCTCTGGGCGACGGAAGATTGCCCAACACCGGGGCGCCGAGTTTGTTGTCACGCTTCATCCGAGCGAAGTACATCTGCGGTTCGGGTTGGCCTCCGAGAATCGCTCCGACAAAAGCCTCCTCGCCGCTTCGTGCAGCGTCGAGCGACGCATTGAAGCGCTTCTCATACCCGACGGTCGACTGGGGCACCGCCCCGAGCGACTTGCCGCACGTCGAACCGGCCCCGTGGGCCGGCCAGACCTGGATGTAATCCCCTAATTCCGTGAACCGCGGAAGCGATCTGAACAACTCGCGCGCCGAGGGCTCCTGGACGCCGTGGAGGCCAGCCGCCTGCTCCAACAGGTCGGGCCGGCCAAGGTCGCCGACGAACACGAAATCACCGGAGAGTAACCCCATCGGCTCGTCGGCGCCACCGCCTTTGTCGGTCACGAGGTACGCGAGATGCTCCGGGGTGTGTCCAGGCGTGTGCAAGACGGTAAATCGTATGTTTCCGACGGTAAATTCGTCGCCGTCGCGCAGCAGCACGTAGTCGTAGCGCCCGCCGGCCTTCCGGTCCTCGTTGATCCACTCGTATTTCCACGCCTCGCCACCTTCGTCAGAGAGGTAAACACGAACCCGAAAACGCTCGGCAAGCTCGCGGGCGCCGGAGAGGAAATCTGCGTGTATGTGAGTCTCCGCCACCGCAACAATACGCAAGGCTTCCTCCTCGGCGAGATCGACGTAGCGGTCAATGTCCCTTTCAGGATCGAAAAGTATCGCCTCTCCCGTTTGCTGGCACCCGACCAAGTACGCATACTGGGCAAGTTTCGGATCGAAAATCTGTCTGAAAAGCATATCAGGCACCGGTTTCTCTCTATCCAAAACCCCGAATCTGAACAGGGGCGTCAATTTAAGAACAACCAAAGGTGTAATTTCATACGTGCAACCGGAGTCCAAGCTCCGAGGGTCGGAACCGCCGGGTAAACCGCCGGTGATCCCATCCCCGGTGCCGAGCATGGGGACGTTCGGCCCGGGCCGCGAGCTGAGTCGGATAGTTGACGTCGTCTGACGAGGATCTTGTATCTTTGGCTCACTAGCCTCCTCGAACGGATCCCGGCAGGTGGATGCCATGACGGGTTTCGTCGTGTTACGACCGCCTGCATTGCGCCGGGCCGCCGCTGTACAGCGGAAGCGGCCTACAAACTGGCGCGAGCGCAGCGATGGCAGGCTGTCGAATTCAG